>CANHNG010000113.1 GCA_947461915.1 Flavobacteriaceae bacterium | reverse complement strand
GGATGACAATGCTCCTATTCCTCGCTTGGAAAGCAACAATACATTCGTCATCAATGAATACAGCAAGGATAAAAGATATGGTTATGAAAAAGAATATCCCATTAACCTTTTTTATTCCAACACAAAAAACGAAACCATTAATCAGCAGCGTTATCTAAATGCTTTGGCGGGACCAAAAGGGGAAAAAATCACCTACACCAAATTAGAAAGTTGCTGTCCGTTTCCCACAAAGAGAAGCGAGATGGGAGCTGGTTTTTTAGATGTTTACGAACTAAAATGGGAAGGACAACAAAATCCCGTAACCCTATATTTGAATATTTATGAAAAAGGAATATTGATGGTTCCTGTTGGGCTCACCTTGAAGAAAAATTAATCCCAAATCCTAAATCGTAAATCACAAATCCTGACTATCTTTGCCCTTTCAAAAATCACCTTATGAATCTACACCATATTCCACAAATAAAACATGCTGATAGTGGCAACTTCTTTCTTTTGGCTGGGCCTTGCGCCATTGAAGGCGAAGAAATGGCGATGCGAATTGCCGAAAAGTTAATTGGAATTACCGATAAATTAGAAATTCCTTTCGTTTTCAAAGGCTCCTTCAAGAAGGCCAACCGATCCAGAATTGATAGTTTTTCAGGAATTGGTGACGAAAAAGCATTACAAATTCTTCGCAAAGTTTCAGAGACTTTTGGTGTTCCTACCGTAACCGATATTCACACCAATGAAGATGCGGCTATGGCTGCCGAATATGTTGATGTATTACAAATCCCCGCTTTCTTGGTTCGCCAAACTGATTTGCTTGTGGCTGCAGCCAAAACCGGAAAAGTAATCAACTTAAAAAAAGGACAATTTATGAGTCCAGAAAGCATGAAACACGCCGTGCAAAAGGTGTTGGATTGCCACAATCATAATGTTATGGTAACCGATCGCGGAACAATGTTTGGCTACCAAGACATGATTGTTGATTTCCGTGGAATTCCCACTATGCAACAGTATGCCACGACGGTTCTCGACGTTACCCATTCCCTGCAACAACCCAACCAAACTGCGGGTGTTACTGGCGGAAGACCCGATATGATTGAAACCATTGCCAAAGCCGGAATTGCTGTAGGAGTAGACGGGATTTTCATAGAAACCCATTTCGACCCTGCCAATGCCAAAAGTGACGGTGCAAACATGCTACATTTGGATTATTTTGAAGGGTTAATGACCAAGTTGGTCGCCATCAGAAAAACCATAAATACGTTTTAGATCCAATTTTTAAAAAAATGCCCCCAAATAGTGTCTGACTTTTTGGGGGCATTGTATTTACAACCATTCTATATTCAAAAAAAATCAGCCCACATCAGTTTCCATCTACATAATCTTGTAAATAGCTAAACCTTGGGGTGAGTTTTCCTTTTTCGGTCATTTTAGCGCGTTGCAAAATTCCGTCTTTGTCTCCATTGAAAAAAGCAGGAATCACGTGTTCCATAAGCATTTCGCCAAAACCTTCGCTGGCATCTTTTGGTAATTCGCTAGGCAAATTATCTACAGCCATTACCACAATTGCTGCTGGATGAAAAATGTCAACCTCTTTATTTTCGCTAGGCAAATAACCGTAAAAAGGCTCGTCAATGGTTGACGATCTCAGTGTACAAGAAATAGAACCATCGACATCGCAGGAGATATCGGCAACGACTTTTATTTTACAATCGTTGGCCTGAAGCATTTCTCGTGTGAGAATTTTTGGGGCTTCATTGGCATGAAAATGCGCAGTAATATAAACATCCGAAACTTTAGTGAACCGTTCAAAGTCAGAGACATATTCTTGTGGATGATCAAAAAAATCATTGAAATCCAAAACATTACCGTCTTTTCTCTTGTTATATTCCAATACGTCAATCTGGGTATAAACGGGTTGTGTGTAGTTTTTTGTCAAATAATTCTCGACTGAAACTTCAGATATTTTGATAGCATCAAGCACTTCTTTTACACCACTGCCCACTTTTCCGGTACCAGTTACAACGAATTTCAAAGGCGGCAAAACCAACCGCTTCAAATGAGCTAACAAAGCTTCTTTTCCAGAAAGTGTAGCGGCTTTGGGCAATTTGAATAATTCGAATTTTATTCCAAAAGCTCGAATGGCATTGTATGCACCTACAATTCCTGCATACTTCCCAAAACCAATTAACCTGTGATTGTGTGCATCGACCAAAGTTTCATGGTCATAAAAATCAATATTTTTCTCCAATAAAGCCCGCAATAATTGTCTGTTATGGGGTTGTTTTTTGATAGTATGTGAGAAAAAGAAATAGGACTTGTCGGCAATTAAATAGTCGATTGGAACCTCCTTAACACCAAAAAAAATAGAACAGTCACTAATGTCATTGGCAACTTCAATACCTAAATCCCGATAATCCTCATCTGTAAAAACGCGGATATCTGAACTTTCCACTTTTACAGTGAGGCCTTGATAGTGTTGTTTTAATCTTGACAATTCATCAGGAGAAAATACAACTCTCCGGTCAGGAGGATTTTTCCTTTCTTTTATAATTCCAAATTTCATTTTCTATCGTGTCTTTATTTTACCTTATTATGTATTTGCATCATAAATATACCCATTTTATTTGATAGTAAATTCCTTTTAGTTAAATTAGACATAGTATAAAAAATATTAAACGCTTGAATCTAATCAGGATACTTTTATTCCCTACTATTAAACATAAAAAGTGTTGTGATTTTTTAAAAAATAACAAACCAAAAGAGTTTGATTCTATATATTTGCCATTCTATTCTAATAAAAATGAATTATATCAAACGCACAAATATACTACAATTACTCCTCTTGATTTTAGTTTTAAGTTCCTGTACAAAACAGCATAAAGCAGAACTCAGCGATGCCGAACTTCCAAAAGATGTTTTACCTAAAATGAGACCTTTAGTTCATGAAGTTCCAATACTTACAGCGGAATATGTTACTTCCAAAAAAAGAGCTATTGAATCTTTTTATATTAAAAATTGGCCAAACCATAGTTTAAATGGCAGCTTTTTGGTGGCAAAAAATGGACAAATCCTCTTTGAAAAATACGAAGGCTATGCCAATTTTAGAGATAAGACCTTAATTACTGCCGACACCCCACTCCACCTTGCGTCAGTTAGTAAAATGATTACTGCAACCGCAGTTTTAAAATTGGTAAATGCCAGAAAAATAGATTTAGACCAAAAAGTAAATACCATTTTAAAGGAGTTTCCTTACCCCAAAGTAACGGTTCGAATGTTATTGAATCATAGAAGCGGAATGCGAAATTATTCTTATTTTACTGACAAAAAGGAGATTTGGGACAGACATAACACAATTACGAATCAGGAACTTTTAAATCTGATGGCAACAAAAAACATAGACTTGGAATCAAAAAGCGGTACCCGATTTGCGTACTGTAATACCAATTATGCCATGCTCGCTTTGATTATCGAAAAAATAACTGGCTTGTCTTATAAAATGGCCATGAAGCAAATCATTTTTGAGCCCCTTGGAATGAAAAATACTTTTGTCATGGATTATGAAAACGACCGAAAAAAGGTAGCGCCATCCTATAAAGGGAATAGAGTTGAAATAGGAATGGATTATTTAGATGTTATTTGTGGGGATAAAAACATCTATTCGACACCACGGGATTTATTAAAATTAGACCGAGCAAGAAGTGCCTCCACATTTTTAGAACCGGAATTACTCCAGCAAGTCTACAAAGGATATAGTAACGAGCATAAGGGCAAAAGAAATTATGGGCTTGGGATACGAATGACGGAACTAGATCCAGGGGTAACTTTATATTATCACAATGGCTGGTGGCATGGTAGCACTACATCTTATGTAACTTTAAGAAAGGAAAACGTTACTATAATTGCCCTATCCAATAAGTATTCAAAAAATCCCTATAATGTTCGAAAATTGTCGGCTTTATTTGGCAATTATCCATTTCATTTAGATGATGATCGAGAATAGAAAATGGCTAATAACTATCCGTAAAAAAAGGTATATTTGCCTACTCAATTTTGGAATGATTTTTGAGAATTGATTAATAAACAAATGGGGTCGACTGGTTTTGACAGCAAGTCGAATTGAAAAGTAAGCACGTCGAGAACTGGGACAATTCTCGTAAATAAAAGGTTTCAAAACACATACACGGCGAAGGAAACTACGCTCTTGCTGCATAATCTGAATTATAGTAAGATTAGCCTCGTCCTACCAGGTAGGAAAGCAGGATTTACCTCGAAAGCTCTGGTTTATAGCGGTCGATAAAGGTGAATCGTAAATTTAAACCTAGATTTCCATAAGCTTCGGGTGGATTTCGAAACTAAGAAGATAAGCAATGTGTGGCTGTTTCTGGCCTAGCACAAAGTCGAAAACTCAATCAGGAAATAAGCGTGTAGAAAGTTTTTTAGTTGCTTGTTTGGACGGGAGTTCGACTCTCCCCGACTCCACAAAAGTGGACATTTCTAAATTATTTTAGAATTGTCCACTTTTATTTTTTATCTATATTCTTGACTATATCTTTTAAGACAGTCATTTCAACCCTATGATTACAAGATATAAATATGCCCATTTATGTATTCTTTTAAGACCAATTATTTTTATTTTGTTCGTTGTTTGATTTTAACTACACCCTTTTTGCCTAGTTCTCTAATGTAATTTACCAACTTCCAGCGTTGATCATCTGACAAGAGTTCATCATAAGATGCCATCGGAGCCTTTCCATGTGTTATTTTCCAAAAAATGGCACCGTCACTTTCGGTAATAACTTTTAGGGCAAGAAAATTGGCTGGTTTTCGCTCCAAACTTAGTCCAGCTTCGCCATTACCCTCCCCTTTCAAACCATGACATAAAACACACATTTGGTTGAATATTTTTTTTCCATCGGCGGTAGCGCTTAAATTGCCTTTAAAAGGATTTTTTAAAGCATTAGAAGATTTGGGAGCTACCCAATTACTGTTTTGGGCGTATATTGCGGCACTCCCAATAAGAATCATAACAAGTATTAAAAACGAATTGCTATTTTTCATTGTGTTAATGTTTAAATTATACCAATAAAGTTACGAGGGTTTACATTTAAAAACAATGATAAATATCACAAATGACAACGTAAATAATATTATAAAACAAAAAAGAGGATCACCATTAAGTAAATCCTCTTTTATATTTGAACAAAGTCAAAGTTTATTTGTTTTGATTACAAAATATAATCTGTATTAATAAAATTAGATTCTTTGCTGTTTAACAATTCCTGCAAAATATTGTTGTTGTATTCATTGTCTTTGGAAGCTACAAAAGTTCTTATCGAAAAAGAACGCAAGGCATCATGAATACTCAAAGTCCCCACAGCGGAATCTTTACGACCCGTAAAAGGAAAAACATCGGGTCCTCTCTGGCAAGAACTGTTCAGATTTACCCTGCAAACTAAATTTACCAAATTATCAATAAGAGGCGCAATGGTTTTTACATTTTGGCCAAACAAACTCACTTGTTGTCCGTAATTTGACTCTGCCATATCATCCAAAGGTTCCTGAATATTCTTAAAAGAAATAACTGGCACAACAGGACCAAATTGTTCTTCATGATAAATACGCATTTCTTTACTTATTGGATATAAAATAGCTGGATAGATATAATTTTCGAGTTGTTTTCCTCCTTTTGCATTGATGACTTTTGCGCCAAAACTAGTTGCATCATCAATCAATTCTTGGATATAAGCAGGCTTCTCTTTTTCAGGTAAAGGAGTAAGAAATACTGATTTATCCCAAGGATTTCCATAAACGAGTGAGTCCACTTTGGCACTAAATCGTTTATTGAATTCATCAACAATGGATTCGTGTACATACAATACCTTTAAGGCTGTGCATCTTTGTCCATTAAAAGACAATGAACCTGCTACACATTCGTCTATAGCCAAATCCAAATTGGCATCCGGTAAAATTATTGCTGGATTTTTTGCTTCTAACCCTAATACCAAACGCAATCTATTTTTATTGGGATGTAAATCCTGTAAAGCAATAGCCGATTTACTGTTACCGATCAAAGCCAATATAGCCACCCGTCCCGATTTCATAATTGGGGAGGCAACTTCGCGTCCACGACCATATAGTATGTTGATAGCTCCTTTTGGAAAACTACTTCTAAAGGCTTCCAATAAAGGGGAGATTAACAAAACGCCCAGTTTGGCAGGTTTGAAAATTACGGGATT
>CANHNG010000112.1 GCA_947461915.1 Flavobacteriaceae bacterium | reverse complement strand
TAGCTACAATTCCAGGTCTAATTTTGTCAAGATTCTTGATTTTTCCAAAAGACTTCGGAAAGAAATCAGGAGCCTAAATTCTAACTAATGACACTAGAACAAAAAATAGGACAATTCTTTTTTCCAGCCGTTTTCATCAATGACACCGAAGAAAACATTCAGGAAACAGAGTGTTTAATTAAGAAACACAATATTGGCGGTCTAACCTTTTTTCATAGTCGGGCAAGTGCCGCAACCAATTATGAAACAAAGAAAAAAGTAACATTCAACGACGACAGTTACAAACGTTTGAAAGAACTTGTCATCCGTTTTCAAAAATGTGCCCCTACCCCTCTTTTGATGAGTATTGATGCCGAATGGGGTTTGGCGATGCGGGTAGAAAAAACACCCCAATATCCTTACGCTATAACACTTGGCGCTTTACCCAATAGTGCTAAACTCTTGGTTTACGAAGTGGGAAAGCAAATTGGCTTAGACTTAAAATCGGCGGGGATTCATTACAATTTGGCACCTTTAGCTGACATCAACAACAATCCGAATAATCCCGTAATAGGCTATCGTTCTTTTGGACAGAACAAAGAAAAAGTTGCTCTTTTTGCAATGGAATATTTACGCGGAATGAATGAAGTTGGAGTTTTAGGTTGCCTAAAACATTTTCCAGGTCACGGAAACACTAGTGTCGATTCGCATTTGGGGTTGCCTGTCTTAGAAGAAACTTTGGAACAATTAATGGAAAACGAATTATTTCCTTTCATCAAAGGAATCGATAACAATGTCGATTCGATCATGATTGGACATTTGGCCGTTCCAGCCTTGAATGAAGGTAAAAACACCTCAGCAACCTTATCAAAATCAATTATTGAAGACCTTTTAAGAAAGCAATTGGGCTTTGATGGTTTGGTGATTTCCGATGCTTTGAATATGCACAGTGTTTCAAAATTGTATGACAAAAAAGGACAGCTGGAATGGGAAGCCTTCAACGCAGGTAATGATGTCTTATGTTTTACCGAAAACGTGGCCGAAGGAATTCAAGAAATCCTCAAAAATGCAAGTCCAGAGAGGATAGAGGCGAGTTTTAATCGTTTGTGGAAGTGCAAGCATAAAGCGGGAATATTAAATGAAAATACTGATCCTCAAGGCAATTTAAATTTTGAAGGCGCATCGATTTTAAACCGTAAAATAGCGGATAACTGCATTACCAAAATAAAAGACAAGTTGAATAGCTTGTCGGTTTTCGAGGCTAAGAACAATCATAAATTGGCCAAATTAAGTCTTTACAAAAACACGGAAAACATCTTTTTTAAAACCCTATCCAATTCGCTTCCCTCTCCAGAATTTGCACTTGAAACTGGCGATGAAAATACTATTCAAAAACTAGAAAAAGACTTGGTGAATTTTGATACCCTAATCATTTCATTGTTTGTACCACGAGCAAAACCCTTAAACAACTTCGATATTGATGATTCTGTTTTGTCTTTTTTGAAGCGATTATTTACTTCCAAAAAATGCGTTTTGTACGTGTTTGGCAATCCTTATGCTTTGCAAGTGATTCCAAATTTAGAAGCTACTTTAGGAATTATCCAACTTTATCAGGACTTTTCCGAATTTCAAGTTGGTGCAGCACATCAACTACTCGAAAACACCCAATGTAAAGGTGCATTACCGGTAATTGTCAGAGGCATTAATGACTAATTTGAAGTTTCGTTAGATTTATTATGTGTAAGAAAGCTGTGGAATAAACACTCTCAACTTCTACTTTCCCCAAACCACCATTTTGGTTTGTAATGGATTTTTCTTAAACCAAATTTTTTAATAGCGTGTTTTTCGATATGAGCTACCAAATCGGTAACGGAATCAGTCACAAAAAGCAGTTTCATATCCTCTGGACTGATACTTTCGTGTTGGACCATCATATCAATATGTTCGCACAAATCTTTATGATATTCGGTGTCAAAAATTACGACAGGAAAACCCGCTATCATTTTGGTTTGAATAAGCGTTAGGGATTCAAAAAGTTCATCCAAGGTACCTATACCTCCTGGCATTACAATAAAGGCAAAGGAATATTTTACGAGAATCACTTTCCGAACAAAAAAGTAAGGAATATAAATCCATTTGTGAAGATAAGGATTTGGTTTTTGCTCCACGGGCAGCACAATATTGCATCCTACGGAATAGCCACCTGCTTTATAAGCGCCCTTATTGGCGGCTTCCATAATTCCAGGACCGCCTCCTGTCATTACGGTAAAACCCAATTTAGCCATTGCAGCACCAATCCTTTCTGCATCCTGATAATGATCCATTTCGGGACCAAAACGTGCCGAACCAAAAACCGTGACACAAGGCCCAATGAAGTGCATTTTACGAAAAGCTCGAATAAAGCTAAAGAACACTTTTAATACAAAAACCAATTCCCTAAAACGAGACAAAGGTCCTTGTACAAATTGAGATTCACTTTTTGAAAGTCTGTAATGTGATGTCTTTTTCATAGCAAGCATAAAGTTACTAAATAGTTTTTTTATAACTCTAAGGAAATGAGATATTATACGTTAAAAAATTTATTCTTGTTTTCGAATTAAATAGCACAACTTTATTACAACTCAACACGATTTTTCTACAATTCAACGAAAAGTAACTTTTCAGAAGTAAACACAAGGGATACTTTTGAAAAAAAATTTATAAACGACAAATATGAAAAATTTAAAAATTTATGTTTTATTAGGTATCGGAATTGCTTTTATTAGCATTATAAGTTGTAGTAATAATGACAGTACTGATACAACAACTACAACCACAACTACAAATGAAGTTCCAGCTGTTTATAAAAAAATATATGGAGCGACAAGCATTACTAGTGACGGAACTTATATTTATATTAAAACAAAAGATTTACCAGATCACAAAAGTACTTATTATCCAACCACAAATGCTTTGTACGAATCCTATTCGGGAACAACCTTTGGTGGAAACACTTTCGTTAAAAATCCAAATTCAATAATTGAACAAACTGCTACAGTTAAAATACCTTTAAATCCTGTAGTGGCAACAACTCACGCTGCCACTCCTTTGGGACCAATTGGTGTAGCGATTAATGGTGTTGCCTTTTTCAATCAATATGCGGGACCTAACAATCAAGTTTTGGCTGGAGAAATTGTCTCTTTCGATAAATATTACGGACATCCGCAAAATCAAGGAGTGTATCATTATCACGTAGAGCCTTTGTATTTAACCACTGTGAAATCGACCAAATCAGGTTTGATGGGTTTTTTACTGGATGGATTTCCAGTTTATGGTCCACAGGAAGAGAATGGAACTCTGGTTACGAATACAAACTTAGATGATTATCACGGACACTCCCACGCCACGGTAGATTATCCTAATGGAATTTACCATTATCATTTTACTGCTGAAGCGCCTTATCTCAACGGAAACGGATTTTACGGAACGCCAGGAACCATTTCGCAATAAATGAAATTATTTAAAATATATACTTTAGGTCTAATGGTTTGTTCTTGTTCCAAGAATGAGCCAATTGTTCCTAAAACCTATTGGCAAAAATCCTCCAAAGAAATTACCGTTTTGAATGATGTTTCCTATCTAAATAAAGTTAAATATTCCGGTTTTCTATTTGAATTATATCCAAATCGGGATACAATTTCTTCGGAAGGATTTATCAACGGACAATTGAGTGGGATTTGCAGAAAATGGTATCCCAACAAACAACTAAAGGAATCGCGTTTTTATACCAATGGAAAAAAGAACGGAGCACAAATTGCCTATTGGGAAAATGGAAACAAACGGTTTGAATTTATAGCCAAAAATGATGCCTATGAAGGCGAATTGAGCGAATGGACCTTTGATGGAAAATTAACTCATTTGGCCCATTACAAAGAAGGTCAAGAAGAAGGAAGCCAAAAATTGTTTTACGACAACGGCAAAATCAGAGCCAACTATGTAATTATAAAAGGAAAAAGATATGGTTTATTGGGAACTAAAAATTGTAAAAATGTATCGGATAGTATTATTGTTGTTCAGTAGTTTGTTGTTAGTTAGCTGTTTAAATAAAAATGCAGAAGCCATTGATTTACCGTACTATAACGAACCCGATTTTACGCCGATATTCATCACTGATAAATCGGAGGTTGCGACTAAAATCAAACACATCATTGCCGATTTTTCGTTTTTGGATCAAGACAGCACTTTGATTTCTCAAAAAGCGATTGAAGGGAAAATTCACATTGCCAATTTCATTTTTACGACCTGTGGAAGCATTTGTCCAAAAATGACCACCAACTTGAAAATTGTAAACGATAGTTTGAAAAGCCATTCTGATATAGTTTTGCTTTCTTATTCCGTTACACCTTGGATTGACACGCCAAATGTTTTGAAGAAATACAAAGCCAGAAATGAAATAACGAATCCGAATTGGCATTTCCTGACGGGTTCTAAAAATGATATTTATAAATTGGCACGTAAATCCTATTTTGCCGAAGAAGACATCGGTTTTAGCAAAGACAGCACCGAATTTCTTCATACAGAACATTTTATTTTGGTGGATAAAAACAAAAGAATAAGAGGTATTTACAACGGTACTTTAGCACTAGAAATGCAACAAATGTTAGACGATATTAAAACTTTAGAAAACAAATAAAAACAAATAAAAATGAAAAATTCAAAATTCAAAATTGAGAAATTAGCAGTCCTATTGGTACTACTCTTGGGTACTTTCGGATGCACCAAAGACAATGAAAATATAGTTGACACCTCGGTTGTTACAATTATAAAAGTAAAATCGGATGATTTTATTTCTGCTGGATTATCTGAACCAATTAGCATTGTTTCTAAAACACTTTCAAATGGAACAACTGTGGATTGCTATAAAATAGTAAGCAAAGGTACCCCCACAGATCATCCCATGGGACCCTGGTGTCCTACAAATATTTCGGATGATTCCTCTGCTGGTGGAATTTGGTTAAAAGACGGAAAAGTATATGATGTTGATGGCGCATTTATAAAAAATTTAGCTACTTTTTTTTCGGATCCTACCTGGATGATGTATGATAGCAGTACTGGTACGGTAATTAAAACCAAAACCCAAGCAGATTGCCAAGCTGCAGCAAACCCAAATGTAGGTGTAGAATACAAAAACTTTTGTGTGGAGTGTTTGCCTTCCTATGTTGCTAGTTTAACTCAAACCTATTATATCCCAGTAACTCCAGTGAAACTAACTAATTCCGTACAATTCGGAGGGGGACCTCAATCTACTGGACCTAGTGTAAGAGGAATTGCTTTTAACGGAGTTCGATTTGATGCTCCAGCACCAGTTGACCGCATCTTAGGAGCTTATACACTAGCTCCATTTGACGATGCAGGTGGACATATCAATTTGGGAGCAGGGTATCATTATCATGCAGCCAATGGAAAATCGAAAGAAATTGCTCAAACCGATGGACATGCACCCATGATTGGTTATGCCATTGATGGACATGGATTGTTTGCGAGATTAGATACAAAAGAGGCTGAATCCACTGATTTAGATGAATGTAGAGGGCATACTGATGCTGTAAGAGGATACCATTATCATGTTGATAAAGCAGGTGCAAATAATTTTATCAACTGTTTAAAAGGGGCTTATGTCAACTAATTTTTTTAGTACTAAAAAAATGAAAATAAATATAATAGGAATTTTGTTCCTTTTTGCTAGTATTTCAATACAGGCACATCAATCCGATTTGTCAACAGTACTGATTTATCAGAACGAAAAAGGGAAATGCTATTTGCAAATATACAGTTCACTAACCGCATTTAAAGAGGAGGTAGAATATAAATATGGAAAGAATGCTTATAAAACTCCCGAAGAATTTAGAGCATTGGTAACCGATCATTTCAAAAAAAATCTGCTGTTTATTTGTAATGATCAGGACATCCTTAAATTTGGCAAACCCCTAGTATTATTAGGACACGAAACTAAACTGGTTGTAGAAGTATTTGGTTTTCCTAAAAATATTAACTCGATATATTTTAAAAATGGAATGTTTATGGATACTCCACATAATCAAAGCTCCTTAATTATATTAAAAAAAGGATTGCCCAACCAATTATACGTTTTGAATGACGAGAATAAGCAACAAATTGATTTGGTTTTTGAGAATGGGAAATGGCAACCAACTACTTCAATTTTAAATTTATCCATGGCGCCCTTTTTGTTTTGGGGTTCTATAATAGTGTTGCTATTTAGCATTATACTTTTATTCAGTAAATTT
>CANHNG010000111.1 GCA_947461915.1 Flavobacteriaceae bacterium | reverse complement strand
TTGGAGTCGAAGGTTTTGAAATTGGAGATACTATTTCCGATTTTGAAAATCCGGAAGCGTTGCAAACCATTGCTATTGATGAACCTACAATGAGCATGTTGTTTACCATAAATGACTCTCCTTTCTTTGGTAAAGAGGGTAAATTTGTAACTTCTCGCCATATTAGAGATCGTTTGACAAAAGAATTAGAGAAAAACTTAGCAATGAAGTTGGGTGAAACAGATTCTGCTGATAAATTCATGGTTTTTGGTCGTGGTGTACTTCACTTGTCTGTTCTTATAGAAACTATGAGAAGAGAGGGTTACGAATTGCAAATTGGTCAACCGCAAGTTATCATCAAAGAAGTAGATGGAAAAAAATGTGAACCAATTGAGGAATTAACCATCGACTTGCCTGAAAATCTTTCTGGTCGTGCTGTTGAGTTTGTTACTTTACGTAAAGGCGAAATGTTGAGTATGGAAACTAAAGGGGAACGTATGGTTATAAAATTTAACATTCCATCTCGTGGAATTATAGGATTACGTAATCAATTGTTAACTGCGACTGCTGGAGAGGCCATTATGGCACACCGTTTCATAGGATATGAGCCATACAAAGGAGAAATTTCTGGACGTAATAAGGGGTCATTGATTTCTATGGAAAAAGGAAAAGCTATTCCTTATTCTATTGATAAATTGCAAGATCGTGGTAAGTTTTTTGTTGAGCCAAATGCCGAAATTTACGAAGGCCAAGTAATTGGAGAAAACTCTCGTGGTGATGACATGTGTGTAAACGTTACAAAAGAGAAAAAACAATCTAACGTTCGTTCGTCTGGAAATGATGAAAAAGCGAGGATTATCCCTCCGATTATTTTCTCATTGGAGGAAGCGTTGGAATACATTCAGAAAGATGAATATGTAGAGGTTACACCAAAATCGATTCGTTTGAGAAAAATATATTTGACAGAAACAGATCGAAAAAGATTTAAAATCTAATCTTAGAAATCATAGTAAAAAAGCCATTCGAAAGAATGGCTTTTTTTATATTTGTCCCGTCCTGAAATAAGTTGACACAAAATCGACTTTATCTTTTTAGACTAAAATGGCCTTTTGACACTTTACCTTCTCCAAAGTTTAGGGTAAACCAATAATCGTCAGCAGGCAATTCATAACCATTAAATTTGCCATTCCACTCAGAGTTGACCGTGTTAATTTGGGTCAACAGATTTCCATAGCGATCAAAAATCGTCAGGATGGCTTTGGGGAACAAATCTAGATTTTTTATTTTCCAAGTATCATTGTATCCATCATTGTTTGGGGTGAAAAATCGCGGGTAGTCAAGAATGGTGATGGGGTAAGTTAAATATTCGCAAGTGCTGGAGTTTCTAATGTAGGCGGTATATTCTCCTGCGGCTAAATTAGTAAACAAAGGTAATGTTTGATATTTGGTTCCGTCTAATGAGTATTCATAAGGATCTCCAGTGGGTGGGGGGATTAATTCGACGGAGTTTTTATTTCCAGAAAAAGCGTTTATAATTGGGTCCGGACAAATTCCCGAGATTACAGTGCTAGGAAGTGTTTGAAGTGTGATTTCTGCAATGGCGGAACATGTTCCATAAATAGTTAAGTTTGCATAAACAATATTACCTGTTGAAAGATTGTATTTAAAAGAACTTGGGTCTAAAATAAGATCTGATAATGTTATTGTCTTAAAATAATCAATTGTTGTAGTAGCAGGATTACCGTCTAGTAAGTCTGTTTTTGCCTTAGTCAAATCGAAAGTGGCGGTTCCATTGCCAGTATCAGCACATTTATTTAGAGTAGTAGGATTTAAAATTATTTCGGGAGCAAATTCTATTTTAATTTCTCCAGTTGCTGAACATCCTCCTCCTAAATCTACTTTTACTTTATATGTGCCATCTTTAGTAACGGATAAAACAGAGCCTGTTTCTGTAAGTATTGCTCCATCCTCATACCATTCATAATTAAAAACACTAACTCCTGGTAGGATATCATCCATCTTAATACTATACGTGTCGCCAAAACAAACTGGGTTGTTTGTAGCTAACAATTGATCTGACCCCAAGTCTATTTTGGGAGAAAAACTTCCTGCTTCCAGAAATACGGCTGAATCAAAATATTCGTTTCGATCATCTGCAATCACTAATTTTATATGATATTTATTGCCGGCAATTACGTTTTTTTGGGCATTCATTACCACGGTTTGACCGCTATAATTTATTGGACTTGTAGCATCATTGAATCCCTTAAAATATTTTTCGTTTATAGCCTGGCAACCTTTGTGAAGAACACCACTAACACTATCAGTATAATCATTAATTAAAGGGTGAATATTTTCCGAAGAAACGGGGGTGGGGGGAATAGCGCCAGGAATAACAGCTAAATTTTCATATGTTGACCCTATTATGTCTTCATTTCTTATCAGAAAGGCAAATGCATCTGAATATTCACAAGGGTAATAGTATTGGTATTCATTGGAGGCGAATATATAATTGAAACTAATAAAATTTGTTATGGGTATAAAATCGAATTCTAAAGATGTTGCGTTTACTGATGTGCTAATGTTTAGTGCGTCGTTTAAATCCGTATCGCCTGGCCAAGATGTACTCCCACCGCCCTCATTTCCAGCGTCATAAGGGCCTTTAGCATTTTCAGCACTCCAAGTACTTAAAACTATACCCTTTGCAAAAGGAAAAGAGCTTATGTCTTTGTCAAAAGATCCATAGCTATTTTTCCCTGCAGTAAAAGTATCCCCTTTTGCAGTTTTTGATAAAATACTGATACAAGGACTGTTATTGGTTAAAATACCAACTAAATCTGTTGCACTTTTGTTGCCTTCTACTATAATATTTTGTGCAAATACAATTGAAGTAGTGCAACAAATAATGGCAAAAAATAATATTGTTTTGGCAGTTTTCATAACCTCACAAATATACTACAAATCTCTATTTTTTAATAATTTATAGGATAGTAACATAAAGATTAAGGTCCAACCCAAAACAATTAAAAAAGATGAATAATGAATACTATAATCTTTTAAATTGTTCATTCCCATTTGCGTTCCAATGTCTTTTACGACCGACACTCTAGAGAAGGGTTCCACAATTAAATTCGAAATAGATTCTAATGGTAGCAATTTTTCAATATTGGCCGCTGTATTGCCTTCGGGAAAAAGGCTAAAACTCAAGTATCCTTTGATGATGTTTTCAATGATGTACCAAACCAATAAAAATCCAATTGCAAAAGCGGAACGTTTTACCAAAATCCCTAAAAATAAGCAGAACGAGAAAAACCCCACTAGCTTGACAAAGAAAGCCAAGAGGTATTCCAAATTCGAAAAGACGATGCTTATTTCGGTATAGGTAGAAAAACTGTAGCCTAAAGCCAAACTCATAATAAAAACAAAAACAGCAGAGCAAAATGCAAAGAATACGGCCGTCAAAAACTTAGATTGTATAAATTCCCATTTGCTCATCCCGTCTATCAGGTTTTGTTTTAAAGTCCCGTAGTTATACTCGTTTGCCATTATCGAGACGATAACTATCGCTAAAAAGAATTTAAACCAAGCGGAAATATAGGTGTTGAAATGCCAAATAAGAGGAAAATTAAAAATTCCCATTTCGGCAAGATGAACTTTAAAAATGCCAAGGTCAAATTTTATAGACGCTATCAATGCTATAAGGGAAAGCAAAATAAAATAGGTCAAGGTCAACACTCGACTAGCTTTGTTAAGCCATATTTTTTGTAATTCTATGGAGAGTAATCGTTTCATGTTTTTGTTCTGAGTTTAGGATTTACTACTGCTTTTTGTCAATTCTAAAAATTGCTCCTCTAAACTGTTTTTGCGTTTAACCAAATGGTCCAAACTAATGTTTTCGTTAAAGAGAAATCGGTTTAAATCTTTGGCTTCCAAACTGCTTTTTAAATAAGCCAAGACCTTTCCTTCTTTACTGACAATGCTTTCAATGGCAGGATGGGTTTTTAAAACAGTTACCAGATTTCCGTTATCTTCAGCTTGCAATTCAAAAAAACCTTCATTTGCCGACATTTCCTCCACCAAACCGGAATACAAAATCTCCCCTTTTTTCAAAACGATAATATGGGTACATACTTTTTCGACTTCGTCCAACAAATGGGAAGCGAGTAGAATAGTGGTTCCTTTTGCGGCAATTTGTTTGATAATATCGCGTATTTGATGGATTCCTTGAGGGTCTAATCCATTCGTTGGTTCGTCTAGAATCAATAGTTCTGGGTCATTCAGTAGGGCAGAGGCAATCGCCAGACGTTGTTTCATTCCTAGAGAAAAGGTACTGTATAAGGAGTCTTTTCGATCATATAGACCGACTAATTCAAGCTTCTCTTGTATTTTTGAATATGTGATTTTTTTAATTTTACATACTAATTTCAGGTTTTCATGAGCGGTCATAAAGGGATAAAAATTCGGACGTTCTATAATGGCTCCCACCTTTTTCAAGGCTTCATGCGTTTGCATTGTTCCTCCAAACCAATCATAGTGTCCAGAAGTTTTATTTACGACATTAAGAACTATGCCCAATGTGGTTGATTTCCCGCTTCCGTTTGGGCCCAATATACCATAAACATGGCCTTTCTTTATTTCGAAAGAAATGTTTTTTAAGGCCTGTATGCTGCCGTACCGTTTATGGATATTGCTAATGGTGAGTAGTGTTTCCAATTTATTTAAGATTTTATTTTTATAGAACGGCCAAGCTTTGTTTTTGTTACTATTGAATTATAATTTAACGTAAATTTGTACTAAATATAATCAAAATGAATGAGCCATTGCTGCTTTATAAAAAACCGACTTATCCTATAAATAATTTATTGTTAGATTATTTGGAACGGTATGATCGCATCTCTAAGGTTTCTGTTTGTTATGATGATTTGTTACGCTTTTCAGGTTCTGTAAATGTATACGATAAAAATGAAATAGATACATTATGGATTAGAGTATATTATACTGAATTTGAAAGAAGCGAAATTGATTTGAATTTAAAGAAAATCTACTCCTACTTGCATTCGGATGGTAATCTAGATACTATAAAGTTTTTGAATATTGACGCAATCGACTACTGTACTTTTGGAAATTCTAAGCCTTTTCGAATTAAGGTCAGGAATATTTTGAATGACAATTATGTTTATTTTTATATCAAAAAAGCCGATGCTTCAAGGGTATATGGACTCGAACTAGAGCATATTCTTTCTCCGGATAAAATCCATTTTTTGGTTTATAAAGACACCTTGATCGAAGAGCATATTATTGGAATTCCAGGGGATGTTTTTATGAAAACACTATTGGTAAATTGTACCGAAAATGAAAAGGCACAAATTGCCAAAGAGTTTGTGAAGTTTAATGAACGGTGCATGATCCGACTCCTTGGAGATATGAGGGCTTATAATTATGTCATTATTCCGCATCATGATTTTGATCACGTGGTTTTCAAAATCCGTCCAATTGATTTTGATCAGCAATGTTATGAAGGGAATTTTAAGATATATAAACCACAGTTCTTCAAAGAAAATTATCCAATGGTGCAATTGGTTAAAGATAAACTACAGGAAAGTTCAATAGACCAATATAAAAATGAGGAACGGGCTATTTTGGCCAAAAGAATTCATTCTGCCGAGAATCGCGTTAAAAGATTGTTGAAAATCATGGATGACGATTTTATTGCGCCTGAAAATCATGTGAAGCAATTGAAATTAGAATTGTATCAATATACTCGTGATTTGAACTTTAAAAAAGCGAAATCAATGGGAAATGTACTCAATGCAACTTTTGAATTCATTACCAGAAATTATAAAAATGTTACTATTTTTAATTCTGGATTTAAGCAATAATAATATCTAATAGAAACGGCTCATTAGTCTTAGGAAATTTTTACAGCCTGTCTTTGATTCGACTTTTGTATTAAAAAGTGTATGCTTTTGATTATCAATAGTACTAACATGTTTTGTGTTTTAGGAATTATTAATTTTAATTTTTTTAATACAAACTCATCAAATTTCACTGGTTTATTTCTGCTTCATCGCTAGAAATGTTTACCCTTTTGAGTGTGTTTGTAAATTCCAAATCACAAATGGCTTTTTAAATTCTTTGAAATGTTTTGTCACATTACGAAAATTTATAAACTGATGTGCAAAAAGTGAATACATAATATTCCTAGAAATTATTTTAATGTATTCGTAATTTGGTGTTTTAGACTTGGGATTATAAAATTACATAAAATCAGTTTAAAAGTAAAATAAAATCGATTAAATA
>CANHNG010000110.1 GCA_947461915.1 Flavobacteriaceae bacterium | reverse complement strand
TTATGGATTGGCGTCTGCAATTTGGACGGAAGACAGAGTAAACGCCCATCAATTGGCTAGGAAATTAGAAGCTGGAAATGTTTTTGTCAATTCCTTGGTACGGTCTGATTCTAGAATTCCTTTTGGAGGGATTAAAAAATCGGGTTACGGAAGGGAATTGTCCGAGATTGGAATCAAGGAATTCATGAATATGAAATCAATCATTATAGAATAATAACAACTATATTTAAATAGTTGATGAATAAAAAACCAAATTAAACGTGAAAAAATCATTTTTAATTTTTGCATTTGTCTTATCAGGCATTTTGACATTTGCACAAGATGCAACAGTGGCACAAACCCTAGATACTGAAAAAGCAGAACCAAAATTCACTGCAGCCGTAGACGTCGTTTATCCTTATTTGTGGAGAGGGATAAAATATAATGGCGACAAAGTGGCTTTTCAACCGTATATGAATTATGCTTTTACTGACAAATGGAGTGTTGGTGTATGGGCAACAACTAATTTTTCCAATGCTGCCGATGCATACAACGAATTCGACTGGAGTATATCTTATCAGTTAATTCCAATTATGAGCGTTATGTTGAGTGATTTTTATTGGCCAGGAACTAAAAATGCGTATGAGTCGGATCCTGAAAATTTTTCGAGAGGTCCTTATTTTGACTATTCTGAAGGTTCGGCTCAAACTTTGGATTTGTCTATCTTGTTTGACTTTTCTGAAAAAGGAGTACCTATAGATTTTCAATGGAGTACTTTTATTGGAGGAAACGATTATAAAGATGATGCTGAGGGCAATCCAACTAGAGCTTATTCTAGCTATGCCGAAATTGGATATACTTATTCTTTAGAAAAACCAGGGATAGTTATTAGACCTTTTGTAGGAGCAGCAGTTATAAATGGAGGATATTACGGAAAGGATGCAAATGAGAAAACAGGTTTTACTTTCTCTAATGTTGGTGTTAATGTTGCTAAGGAAATCAAAATTTCTGAAAATTACAACTTGCCTGTTTTTATTAGATATACTCATAATGATTATGGTGTTCAAGAATTTGATAATGACGGCAATTTAACTAAAACAGTTAGAAATTTCTTTTCATTAGGTGTTACTTTTTCTTTGAGTAAATAAATAGTAGTTAACTAAAATTATAAGTTAATTCCTCACAGATGTTTTTATCAAAAAAAGTCGCCAATTGGCGACTTTTTTGATTAAAGACTTTTTCAAAACACTAAAATGGAGCGCCTGATTGTTATTAAGTTAGTAAGCTTTTTGATTTGGAGCAAAAAAAGTAACTTCACCATCCGCAATATTATGCATTCCTCCAATAATTCCGATTTCACCGTTTTGAATCATTTCTTTCAAAATCGGGCTTCTTTCCATAATTGCGTCTACTGTTCGTTTTACATTTATGGAAGCCACTTTTTCAACAAATTCGGCATTAGATGAATTTCTGTTTTCAGTCACTGATTTTTCATCATACACGGCAGGTTGAATTTTACTTAATAATGCGGTAAGATTCCCCATTTCAACATGATCACAGGCGCCTTTTATAGCTCCACATTTTGAATGTCCTAAAACCACAATAACCTTTGAACCAGCAACTTTGCAAGCAAATTCCATGCTTCCTAAAATATCTTCATTAATAATATTTCCAGCAATTCTAACGCTAAAAACATCACCTAAACCTTGATCGAAAATTAATTCAGCCGATGTCCTTGAATCAATACAACTCAATATTACGGCAAATGGGTGTTGCCCATCAGAAGTTTCGTTAGCTTGTTCTAAAAGATTTCTATTCGCTTTTAAATTATTCATAAATCTTTTATTTCCTTCTTCTAATATTTTTATAGCCATTGAAGGTGTTATGGCTGATTGCATTTCTTTATTTAATGTTTTCATAATTTTTTTATTTTGTTAAAATGGTAAATTGTTAAATATCACAATTTGAAATTGATTGCGATTTGAATTCTCTAGTGTTTGTGCCATTATTCCAGCTTCTATCTTAAAGTTTTTATTGATCACAAATCCGAGAGCACCATAAAGACGATTTCGGTCAAATAATGGTTTTTCTAAATTCATGAAAATTTCATTATAAGAAGAAAGGTAAAGGGCATTTTTTTCAAGTGTTTTTTTATTGATAGGAATATTTATTCCTAATAAATACCTTAAACGCAATTGGAAATCATTCGATATAAACCTTTCCTCTAATCGATATCGATGTTGAAGAAAGACTTTTCCGGTCTTTTGCCTAGTAATAAACTGTTGATAAATTCTATGTTCATTAGTGTCTACTTTTTGATCTGAATTTGGCAGATATTTTTGAGTATTAATAAATCCGTATCCTATTAATACGTTGTTGTCCTCTGTAAGATTATAACCAATACCAGTTCTCAAAAGTAATTGATTGGTATCGCCTATAAAATTGTAATTTCGATATTGTACTTCATTATGCCAATTCCATTTTTTATTAATTTTTTGATTTCCTAAATAGACAAACCAATTTCCGATTTCTGATTTTTGAGAATAGGAATGGTTACAAAAGCAAATTGTTAGAAACAGTATCTTAATTATTCTCATGGTCTTTTGCTGTTAAGACTTATGTTCAATAAAAACATGTTTTTCTTCTTCACCAGACTCAATTAAGCCATATTCTTTTTTAAATCCAACCAGCTTAACCTTGATGTTTTCCTCTTTTGAAGTAACTTTTTTAAATTCTTTGATTAAATCCAAAACATCGTGCGCAATATAAACGGTATCAGAAGCATTTATTTCCACTTTAGAATTTTCTGGAATTGCCGCTAAGGTTGATTTTATTGCCGCTTTATTTAAAAATGAAACTTCTTGTGCCAACTCAATATGAATAACATCACCATCCTGGTATTGTTCCTTTCTAAATTTATACGCTCTTTGCATGTTCCCTTTCAATACAAAAATGATACTAATAATCATTCCTAATGCAACTCCTTTTAGCAAATCTGTGAAAACAACGGCTAATAGCGTGGCAATAAATGGAATGAATTGGTATTTGCCTTT
Organism: Flavobacteriaceae bacterium; assembly: GCA_947461915.1. GTDB lineage: Bacteria > Bacteroidota > Bacteroidia > Flavobacteriales > Flavobacteriaceae > Flavobacterium. The sequence goes on along the minus strand of CANHNG010000110.1, from coordinate 3,248 downwards.
TTTCCAAAAGTGCGTAATTGTTTTTGGATTTGCCAGCTTGTAGCCTATCAGTAAAAGTACAGCTGCTAGAGTGGCTAAAGGGATTTTATTCAAAATTGCTGGAATAGAAACGACACTAATTAGTAATAGTACACCATGAATTATGGTTGACATTTTTGACTTGGCTCCTGCTGTATTATTGGCAGTAGTTCTTACGACAACCGACGTCATTGGTAAACCTCCTAATAAAGAACTCAATATATTTCCAAAACCTTGTGCTTTTAATTCAACATTCGTATCTGTATATCTTTTTTGCACATCCATTCTGTCGGCGGCTTCAATGCATAATAAAGTTTCAATAGAAGCAACAACAGCAATTGTAATTGCAACAATCCAAACTTTTGAATTAGTAATAGAAGTAAAATCCGGAAGCACAAAAATGCTTTTGAATTCTTCAATAGAATTAGGAACAGGTAGCGTTACTAAATGATCACTTTTTATTGACAAGCTACTTCCTGATATGATGAAAAATTCATTGACTAGTACACTAACAATAACTGCAATAAGAGCAGCTGGCACTAATTTCATTTTGTTCAGAAAATCAACTTTAGTCCAAGCAATTAATATAGCTAGAGATACTATAGTTATAATTACAGAACCTAATTGAATGTGTGCTAAAGCCTGAAATAATTCTGAGAAGGTATTTGCACCATCGGTTTGAAGAAAAGCCAAATCGCCTTCATAATCTTTATCATAACCAAAAGCATGTGGAATTTGTTTCAAAAAAATGATAACACCAATTCCGGCTAACATTCCTTCGATAACATTGGTTGGAAAATAATTGGATAAAGAACCTGCTTTAATAAAACCCAATATAAGTTGTAGTATTCCAGCTAATAAAACGGCTAATAAAAAGACATTAAAAGCGCCTAAATCGGTTATTGCTGTTAATACAATCGCCGTCAAACCTGCTGCCGGACCAGAAACACTTAAGTGTGATTTACTAAAATACCCCACCACTATTCCGCCAATAACGCCGGAAATAATACCTGAAAATAACGGAGCTCCACTCGCAAGTGCAATTCCTAAACATAGTGGCAAGGCCACCAAAAAAACCACTAAACCGGATGCGAAATCAGATTTAAGGTTGGCAAAAAGATTGATTTTTTTTGTCATAATACCCTACTAAAAATTAAACACAAAGATTTTTTTCACATAGTAAAATGTGAACGTTCGATTTTAAAAAATTAAAACCTACAATGTATTAAACTTGTTCGGGTGGGGGGATAAATATTTTGGAGGAGATTTTATCGTGTCTAGATAAATTTTCGGAATGAATTAAACTCGAATTTAAAGAATAAAATTCGTTAGGGATGTATTCAATATCAAAATCGAATACGATTTTGATATCCTTCATTTCTTTCTGGGACTGTTCTTCTTCGGAGCAATCGTATAGTGAAGATAAGTCAGTACTTTTCTCTATTACACTAACAATAGTTGGGGTAACGAGAAAAGTGATAAAAACGAATAGTAGTAATTGTGCGATTGTCTTCATTGCTGCAAAAATAGGATTAAACAAATGAAAACAAAATGGCTTGGTTGAATTTAAAATAAATTTAACATCTAAGATCTTTTTGAAAGATAAAATCAAAGATTGATCACGAATTAACCCGTTGGGTGTAATTAATGAAATCTGTCAATGATGACTCATTTTGATTAATATTTATAGTCAATTTGAACTCAAATGTCCGTCTGAGCTTGTCGAAGACTTAAAAAAAGGGCACTTCGACAAGCTCAGTGTGACAAATTGCTTCCAATTAGCCATGAAATCTAATTACACCCAAAGGGTCAAAGTAATTTAATTTTAATTTTTGATTGACGTCATTTTTAATAGGGGTCTTTGATTTTTCAAACTTTAAAAATGATTTTTTTGGACTATTTATCTGTTTTTCAAAAAAAATATTAAAAAAATGGGGGGGGGATGGTAAATATTAATCTAATAATAGAAATTGATTTAAATGTAGATTTTATATTTTAATGTTATCATTTTTTGGTTTTCGATAATTCTTTCTAATAAAAGAATGATTGTTTGTTTAGGTAAAGAAAAAGTTAATATGTTTGTCGAAACTTTTTTTAGAGACAGAAAAATTAGAGATGCCTAAAAAGGTATTTTTGCTTTCGAAAGTTCTAAGAATTGGAACTAAATTAAACCCAATTATTAATTAAATTAAATTAAAATGAAAAAAGTAATTACGATTTTAGCCTTAGCGCTTACAACTTCAGTGGCATTTGCACAAGACACACCACTAGAAATTTCAGGTTCTGCGGATTTGTACTACAAGTATGATTTTTCAGAAGCTTCACAGTTAGGAACTAGTTTTGCTACCGATCAAAACTCAGTATCATTGGGTATGATTGATGTGGTTTTAAAGAAAAAAACAGGCAAAACCTCTTTCGTAGGGGAAGTTTCTTTTGGTCCTAGAGGAGAAGGACAATCTATTCCTAATTCTGGTACCTCAGGACAATCTTTTCACATTCAAAACTTGTATGCGGCTTATGCTGCTTCTGACAAATTAACTTTGACAGCGGGTTATATGGGAACATTCATCGGGTATGAAGTGATTTCTCCATTAGCGAATTTAAACTATTCTACTTCATATTTGTTCACCAACGGGCCATTCCAAAATGCTGGGGTGAAAGCGAACTATGCTATCTCTAGCAAAGTAGGTTTGATGGTTGGTGCGTTTAACGACAAATGGAATAATTATTCAACTGATCAAACTAAAACTTTTGGTTTAAATGCAATTGGAGCTCAATTGTCTGTAACGCCATTTGAAGGTCTTACCGCTTATGTTAATTACTTGAGTGGTTCGGCTTCTGGAACTATTGTTGATTTGACAGCAGCTTACCAAATCTCAGAAAAATTCAAATTAGGATTGAATGTTGCTGATTTTTCAGGTACTATAGATGACACTGGATATACAGGATTTGCTTTATACCCATCTTATGCAGTTAACAAAAACTTCAGTTTAGGTTTACGCGCGGAGAACTTTAAATCTAAAAAACTAGGTTCTGATGATATTACTATAACTAATTACAGTAAGGTATTAGATAACGAATCAGTTACGGCCTTTACTTTATCGGCTAACTTGAAATCAGGTGGATTGACTTTCATTCCTGAGTTCAGAATGGATAGCGGTTCTGCTAACATGTTTGAATTGGATAGTATTACTACATTACCTACTCAGAAATCTGCTTCACAAATTTCT
>CANHNG010000109.1 GCA_947461915.1 Flavobacteriaceae bacterium | reverse complement strand
TAGTTAAGCCTCAGTATATAGCAGGTAGTGAAAGCAATAACTCCCTTGGAAGTATTGACTATTTATATGATTATTTAATTAATGAAATTGCTAAGGGTAAAACTTTTTTTGATTTTGGTCCATCTCATGAAAATAATGGATTGTCAATTGTAAAAAATATTAATTTTTGGAAAGAAAGTTTTGGGGCCCATTCATTAGTCCAAGAATTTCACGAAGTTGAGACTTCAAAATATACTTTATTAGATACAATTTTAATATGATTAAATTTCTCGATTTGCAAAAAATAAATCAGCCTTATCAAACAGCTTTTCAAGAAAAATTGAAATCGGTTTTAGCAAACGGCTGGTATATTTTAGGAAAAGAATTCGTGGCTTTCGAAGTTAACTTTGCCGACTATTGCGGAGCAAAATATTGTATTGGTGTTGGTAATGGTTTTGATGCCTTGGTTTTGATTTTTAAAGGGTATATTCAACTGGGAAAGCTGCATAAAGGAGATGAAATAATTGTTCCTGCCAATACATACATCGCCACTATTCTCGCAATTTTAGAAGCTGATTTGATTCCGGTCTTGGTCGAGCCAAAGTTGGAAACCTACAATATCAATCCCGATTTAATTTCAGAAAAAATCACATCCAAAACCAAAGTAATTCTTGTCGTTCATCTATATGGTCAATTAGCCGAAATGGAAAAGATCAATCTAATTGCTATTCAAAATAATTTAATTGTTGTAGAAGATGCAGCCCAAGCCCACGGAGCAATTTCGGATTTCGGAAAATCAGGAAATGTTTCTGATGCAGCCGCTTTTAGCTTTTATCCTGGAAAAAACTTGGGGGCTTTAGGCGATGGAGGGGCAGTTACCACAAATGATTCTGAATTGGCACAAATCATTCAATCGTTGCGTAATTACGGCTCCGAAAAAAAGTATCACACAGATTATATTGGAATAAATTCAAGATTGGATGAATTACAAGCTGCTTTTTTGAATGTGAAATTACCTCATTTAGATGCGGTAAATAATGCAAGGAAAGCCATTGCGAAGCGATATTTAGTAGGTATCAAAAATGACAAAATAATTTTGCCTTTTTGGGATTTATCAGATAATCATGTTTTTCATTTATTTGTCATTAGAACTGAAAATAGAGAGGAATTGCAACAGTATTTATTGAAGAACGGGATACAAACTATGATTCATTATCCTATTCCGCCTCACAATCAAAAAGCTTTTTCAAATTGGAATGATTTAACCTTCTCAGTTACCGAAAAAATTCATGATGAAATTTTGAGTTTGCCAATGAGTCCATTATTGATAGGGGAAGAGGTGGATTTTATTATTTCAATTTTAAATAACTATTAAATGGAAATAATTAATAAAATAAAACAATTTTGCTTTGTTGCTTTGCGAATCAAAAAGTATGAAATGATGTCAGATTGTGAAAGAGTTATAGGTAAGCCAATAAAGTATAATCCTTTGTTATTAAAGGGAAAAGGAATAATTTCTTTTGGTAAAAATGTCCAAATAGGAGTTATTGCATCCCCTAATTTTTATTCACATTACACCTATTTAGAGGCTAGAGAAGAATGTAGTGAAATTATTATTGGCGACAATGTAGCTATTAACAATGCTTTTTCGATAGAGTGTTCTTCTAAAGTTGTTATAGAAAATGATGTTTTAATTGGGGTAAATTGTTCTTTTATTGATAATGACGGACACGATTTGGCAATTGAAAAACGGAATATTGGAAGCCCTAAAACGGCTCGGATTCATATTCATCAAAATGTGTTTTTAGGCTCTAATGTTACTATTTTAAAAGGAGTCACCATTGGGAAAAACTCGATAATTGGCAATGGTTCCGTTGTGACTAAAAATATTCCAGAAAATGTAGTAGCTGCTGGAAATCCTGCCAAATTTATTAGAAATTTATAGAATTGAAAATCTTAAAACAAAATAAATTACTAAAAATATTATCACTGAATTCTATTTCGGTTATAGTAAGTTTTTTTTTGGGAATCGCTTCAACCAAGATTGTTTCGGTTTTTATGGGAACTTCGGGAATGGCTTTGCTGGGGAGTTTCAAAAACTTTACTTCGATGTTCAAATCGATGTCTACTATAGGAATCAGCAACCTAGTTGTAAAATTAGTAGTCGAAAACAAAAATGACAAGAAGGAACTTTCCATCATTTATTCTACTTTTTTTTGGGTTTTTCTATTGATTTCAGTTGTTTTAGGCAGCGTAGTTTTGATTTTTGCGGGATTCATTGCTGACTTTTTGTTTTTCAATAATAAATGTGTTATTCCAATTCAATTTTTTGGTTTGTTGTTGCCATTGGTCATTATAAATGCTTTTTGGATGGCCATTTACAATGGTTTGGAAGAATTCAAAAAAATTGTTTTTATCCAAATCATTTCTAATATTCTTGTTTTTGGACTCACGGCATTTTTAATTTGGAAGCAAAATATTTTTGGAGGGCTTTTATCGGTTGCTTTTATCGAATTGATTATGGTAATAGTGACTTTTTTATTTGTCAGAAGAGACAAGGCTTATTTTCAATTCGATCTAAAAAGGATTATAAGTAAAAAGTATTTTGATGCCATCTTGAAATTTTCATCTATGGCTTTGCTTAGTGCTGTAATTGTTCCAATGACATTAATGTTGATTAGAAACCACATTGTGAATCAAAATTCTATTGAGGAAGCTGGAATTTGGGATGCTGTAAATAGATTGTCTAGTTTTTACATGATGATTTTTAGTTCAGGATTGTCCTTATATTATATGCCCAAGTTGGCATCACTAAAAACGGATAATGAATTTAAGGACGAACTAAAATCCTATTTTAAGGTTTTTGTTCCGCTGTTTGTAATTATGCTGATTGTGGTGTTTTTATTCAAAGGATTTATGATAGATTTAGCTTTTACGCCTGCATTTTCAAGGATAAAAGAAGTGTTGGTTTGGCAGCTTTTAGGCGATTTGTTGCGGATAATGACTTTGGCTTTTGGTTACCAAATTGTTGCCAAGGCAATGATTAAAAAATATCTAATTATCGAAATAACATTCAATCTATTGTATCTGTTTTTGTCTTATTATTTGGTACGAATCTCCTCTTTCGAAGGCGCTTTGCAAGCTTATTTCTTTGCCAATTTATTTTTGTTAGTTTTAATTTTTTATATATTTAGGAAATTATTTCTAGTAAAATACTAATTATTCCAAACCTGTAAATACTTTTCTGCAATTTTGATATAATGATGTTCCTTTTCGATAAAGGCTCTTGCCCGTTTGCCAATGGCAATTATTTCATTTGGATTTTCGATTAAAAAAGAGAGTTCATTGACCAAATAATCAACATCAGCAATAGCATTAACACAGACTCTTTTTGTGATATTATAGTGTGTCATAAATTCTTTTTCAGCTCCTGTAAAAACCACTTTGCCTTTTGCCATAGCTTCCAGCGCATTATACCCTTGGTCATAAGCAAAAGTTTGGTCTAAAAGTATGTGTGCTTTATGGTATAATTGTATATATTTATAGTATGGAATTGTTCTAGCAATTATTATATCAACTTTTTCAAGATACTTTCCACGAATAATTTCTAAAGCTTTTTCAAAATAAATACTGCCTTTTTGGTTATAGGACCATTCGTTTATGCCTAAAAAAATAATAATTTTATCCTCAACATTCAAAGCTTTAAAAATCAATTTATCCACATTTATCGGATTCGGAATCAAGCCTAAAAACTTTGAATGATTTTTGGTAGCCTCAATATAATCGATATCGCTTGCTATGATTCCACTACAGTTTTCGATCACAAAATGGTGTGCTTTTTCATGATTTTTTTTAAGTAAGTCCAATAGTGAGCCGTATTCGTTGATTAATTTTCGATTCTCGAAAAAAGGGTGTAGCGGTGATTTTTTATCTTTATGAGTGGTGTCATATTTCATATTCAAATAATCTGCGCCACAGGAAAGAACGTAAACTTTTTTATTGGCTTTGAATATTTTTTTAAGTAAAAAAATCTCGAAACTTTTATTGGTTTTTATTGGAGTCTCATGAATGAATTGAACCACATCAAAATCCTTCATTTTTTTTAGTAATAAATAGAAACGAAAACCTTGTTCTAATTTGGCGATATCATAATTAAAAATTCGAACAATTATTTGTCGTAGAATGTTGAAAAATTTTGTTTTGCATATCTTGAAATCAATTGAGTAATCTACGGGGAATAACTTAAAACCGTCACTATTAGCAACAATAATTACTTCATGACCTAGTTTGAGCAAGCCTTCCTTCAATGAATTATGTAAACGGCTGTATTCTCCAATAAGTAAAATCCGCATGAATGATTATATTTGTTACGAAAATAGAGAATTAGCAATGATAAATCATAATTATAAGTACAAAATCGCTTTAATAGGGTACCGCCTGAGTGGTGGCGGTAGCGATAAAGTTATGGCAACATTGTCTGTTTTTTTTGAAAAAAACGCAATTGAAATTCATAATATTATCGTTTTAGATGAAGTTTCCTATCCTTATTCAGGAAAGCTTGTCAATTTAGGTGTATTGAAAAATGATAGTAATGGTTTTATAAATAAATTCAAACGTCTTAAAGCATTGCGCACATATTTAAATGAAAATAATTTTGATTTTATCATCGATTTTCGTTTTCGAACTAAAGTGATTCAAGAATTAATTTTGGCAAGATTTATATATAATACAAAAACTATATTTACAGTTCATAGTTTTTTGATTGACCATTATATGCCAAATAATTCTTGGTTGACACGAATAATGTACAATACTTGTTATGCAAATGTTGCCATCGTAGAGGAAATGAAAGAATTAATAGAGCGCAAACATAACTTAAACAATGTTGTAACAATTGCTAACCCGATAAATTTTGACGAAGTTAATTTCAAATGTAATGATGAAATAGATATTGAGTTTGATTTTATTATTGCAGTTGGTCAATATGAGAATGCTATAAAGCAGTTTGATAAATTAATTTTGAGTTATGCCAATTCGATTTTACCTCAAAGAGATATTCACCTTGTGATCTTAGGCAATGGAAATATAGATCAATTAAAAAAAATAGCTGGAATAAACAAAGTAGAGGATTTGGTGCATTTTTTAGGGTATCAAAATAATCCTTTTAAATATTTAAAAAAGTCTAGATTTTTGGTTCTTAGTAGCAAAAACGAAGGATTTGCCAATGTACTTATCGAGGCTTTGGCTTGCGAAATTCCAGTTGTTTCCTTTGATTGTCCTTGCGGTCCTAGTACAATTATTAAGGACAAAGTTAATGGGTTATTAGTAGAAGATCAAAATATTGAAAAACTTACCGAGGCAATAAATTTGATGGTGTTAGATGAAGAATTATATTTACAATGTAAAAAAAATGCCAGAGAAAGCATAAAACCATTTTTGTTGGACACTATTGGTAATCAATGGTTAGATTTGTTGAAAATTAGTTATAATTAGGAATTTGAAATATGGCAACTATAAATAATATACAAATGATTAAATTTCCAGTTGTAGAAGATAGTAGAGGAAATTTAGCGTTCATACAAAATGACATTTTACCATTTGAATTCAAACGAATTTATTATCTTTTTGATATTCCTAGTAATGCTTTTAGAGGTGGCCATTCGCATATCAATCAGAATGAAGTATTAATAGCTTTAAGCGGCAGTTTTGAAGTTACAGTAAATGATGGGTTTGAAAAAAAATCGTTCTTGTTGAACAAACCAAATGTTGGACTATATATTTCTACCGGAATTTGGAGAGAATTGGAGAATTTTTCATCGGGAGCCGTTTGCCTAGTTTTGGCGTCCGATATTTTCAAAGAAGAAGATTATATTAGGGATTATGATGAATTTTTAGATTCAAAAAAATGAAACTACTTTACATAGTTCCAAATGTAAATCACGAAGGGGGAGTTGCTAGAGTCCTCAGTATAAAAGCTAATTTCTTCCTCGAAAAATTAGGATTTGAGGTTCATATTCTCACACAAAACAATGGTAATTTCCCTTTATTTTATTCCTTTAGCAAGAAGATTTTTTTTCATGATATAATGTTGAAGGGTTATTGCTTTGAGTTTATTAATTCTTATCGAAAAGCACTAAACAATAAAATTAAAGCTATTAGTCCAGATATAATTTTAGTTTGTGATAATGGATTAAAAGCTTACACGATTCCATTTATTTTAAAAACCAAAATCCCTATTGTTTTTGAATGTCACGGATCTATATTTATTGAAGAAAAAAAAAATAATAAATTTCAGTTTTTAAATC
>CANHNG010000108.1 GCA_947461915.1 Flavobacteriaceae bacterium | reverse complement strand
TTGCCAAACGATTCCTTCAAGCGGTTCAAATCGCCGAAGTGGAACCTTATCGGGCGGTAACCCACAATAAGGGAATTATGAACGGTATCGACGCCGTGGTGCTTGCCACAGGCAATGATTTTAGAGCCGTTGAAGCGGGGATTCACGCCTATGCCTCCCGAAACGGAAACTATTCTAGTTTGTCCCATGCCAAAATTGAAAATGGTGTTTTTACTTTTTGGCTGGAGGTTCCTTTGGCATTAGGAACGGTTGGCGGCTTAACTTCGCTGCATCCTTTGTCAAAATTTTCCTTGGAAATGCTTGAAAATCCTTCCGCAAAGGAGTTGATGCAATTTGTGGCCGTGGCAGGTTTGGCACAAAATTTTGCCGCCTTGCGCTCGTTGACCACTACCGGAATTCAGGAGGGACACATGAAGATGCACTTGAATAACATACTCAATCAATTGGAAGCAACTGAAGAAGAATGCATTTTGATTCGGAAACATTTCAAACACCAAGTTGTTTCACACAGTGGCGTTGTGGATTATATTCAAAATTTGAGACGACAAATGTAACACATCAACCTTTTCAGAGTTTTAAATTCTGTAAGGATTAATTAACAAATGAAAAAAGAATTTTACAGCAACGGAAAACTATTAATCACAGGCGAATATCTAGTTTTGGATGGGGCTAAAGCCTTGGCGGTACCTACCAAATTTGGACAAAATTTAATTGTTACGGAAGGTGCTAATCAAGAAATAAAATGGACTAGTTTTGATTCGGACGGGAGTGTTTGGTACGAGGACACTTTTTCATTTAGGGACATTTCCAGAAATGACAGCGGTAAGAAAAAGGCATCGATACGAAATACCCTGATAGCAATCCTGCACGAAGCTTTTGAATTAAATCCTGATTTTATATATCAATCCGAAGGCTATCAAATCACAACCCAACTTAGTTTTCCCAGAAATTGGGGTTTGGGAACCTCATCGACTTTGATTAATAACATCGCACAATGGTTTCAAATTGACGCCTTTGTTTTGCTCAAAAATAGTTTTGGTGGAAGCGGTTATGATATTGCGTGCGCACAAAACAACAGTTCTGTTTTGTACCATTTAGAAAACGGCAAACCTATTGTCGAAAGAGTAACTTTCGACCCTGTATTTTCTGAAAATCTATATTTTGTTTATCTCGACAAAAAACAAAACAGCAAGGCGGCTATCGCTTCGTATTATGAGAATCCGAAAAACGATTTGGCCAAAACCATTGTCAAAAACGACAAAATTACTTTGGAGGTTTTAAACGCTAAAAATCTGCAAGAATTTGCCTTGGCGATTGAAAAGCACGAAACCGAAATGAGTGCTATTCTTAAAATCGAGACCGTAAAAGAATCTTTGTTTCCAGACTTCGAAGGCACGGTAAAAAGTCTTGGAGCTTGGGGCGGTGATTTTGTTTTGGCAATTGCATCCGAAAATCCGACGGACTATTTCAAGAGAAAAGGATTCCGAACGATAATTCGTTATAAGGACATGGTATTGTAAACAAAAAAATCCCGAATAAATCGGGATTTTTTATGTGTTGCAGTTTCAATTTAGTAATTAAATTGACTTCTGTTGTCTTTTATTTCAGCGTTCGCTTTTAGTGCAGGAATTACTCTATTGGCATCCGATGCGCTTTGTGCTTTCAATTTCGCCACATAAGGAGCATGGTCTTTCAATACTGGCGCTTTAATGGTGCTATTGTTTTTCACCACATAAACTCCTGCGTTTCCTTCAATCGGGGCAGAAAGTTGATTGGTTGCCAATGCAAATGCATTTCCTACCACTTTAGGTTCTTGGCCACCACCGGTCAATACTGGATTTTCCATTGTCACAGCTACGGCTTGTTGAACGGCTGAACCTGAAGTTTTCGCAATCGCCTCTAATGAAGTTCCTGTCATTTTTGCTTTGATCAATTCGGCTTTTTTCTTGTTTTTAAGAATTGGCTCTATAGAAGGTCTAGCCAAATCAACAGCCATCAATCCTTCTGGATTTACTTTTTTAACTTTGGCAATCACGTGTCCTAAATTAGCCACTTCAAATCGCTTCACGCCACCTACATTCGTTTCACCTTCAAAGGCCCATCTTACGATATTTCTTTGGTTACCCAAAGAACCGAAAGACTCATCCATTCCTTTCACCGTAACTGGAGACGCAACCGTAAGCTTCATCTCTTTGGCTAACTTATCAAAATCCTTGTCAGCGGCATCCATTTCAAATTTGGTTGCCTGGGTGAATATTTTATCTGAAGTAGCCTCTGATGCTTCAATTTTTTGTGCAATAGTAGCCAAACGAACACCGTCTTGCTTATCCGTTACTTTGATGATATGAAAACCAAAAGCAGTTTCTACCAATCCAATGGTGCCAACAGCACTGTTAAACACAAAGTCATTAAAAGGTTTTACCATTTGGTTAGGACCAAAATAACCCAAATCACCGCCTTGTTGAGAAGACGAATCGTCAGAAGCGGTAAAAGCTAGCATCAAGAAACTATCCGGATTTGCCTTAACCTGAGCCAAAAGCGTTTCTGCTTTTGCTTTGGCTTGTTCTTTAGTTCTTTGTTCTTTTTTGTTCGGAACTTGTGTTCCTTCATAGCTAATCAATATATGGCTTGCTTTAGCGTTTACGCCCACTTTTCGGCCCAATGATTTAGAAATACAATAGTATTTTCCATTCATATAAGGTCCATGAATGGCACCTGGAGCCAAATTGTATAATTGCTCCGCATCGGCGGCCGGCAAATCTTTTTTGGCAACATAAGTAGAATCGTATGGAATATCTGAATTTGAATTTACGAATTCAATTGTGTTTGGAGCTGATTTGAAACCTTGCAAGGTGTCATTTTTAGCAGTTGCTTGGTTATAAACCACGCTTCCTGACAACAATCCGTTCACTTTGTTTTTGATTTCGTTTTCATCTTCTGCAGATGGTTTGTCTTCAATCAAAACATATTCTATCTCACGGGTTTCATCTGCTTTATATTTTTTTTCATTCTTTTTCATGAAATCTTCAATCTCGGTATCGGAAACTTTTACTTTATCGTCCTTAATTGTAGAATATAGTCCGGCAACGTAAGCAAAGTTCACTTTGTTGGCTTCCATTTCATATTTCAGTTTTCCTTCACTTTCGGTAGTATAGATTCCTGCTTTTATCAAGGTGTTGTACATTTGATATTTTGCGTTAAGCTCAGCATCTTTTTCTCTGTCTTTTAAAGCTTGTGCTTGCTCAGGATTTGACTTGAAGTATTCTTTGAATTTTGCTTCATCAAAAACACCTGCTTTATTCAAGAAAAGTGGGTTTTTTCCAATGTTTTCATCCGCTTTCAAGACCTCCATGATATGGCTAGGTCCAACTCTCAAACCTAATTTATCAAATTCAGCCGTAAGCAACGCTATTGAAACCTCTTGATCCCAAACTCTGTTTGCTGCTGCAGTCGAAGTCATTCCTTGTTGACTTTTTTCGACATTGCTTACCTTAACTCTAAATTCTTCAAATGAAATATCTTTTCCGTTGATGCTTCCCACATCTTTTGAACTTTTACCAAAATTTCCTTTATTAAAAAGATCTCCAGCTATAAATGCAAATAATGCTAGTGCAATAACTACTATCATTAAAGCGGAACGTTGTCTAATTTTTGCTAAAACTGCCATTTTTATTGTTGTTAATTTATATTCAGTCTGCGAAAATACAATTATCTAATTAATAATTATAATAGTCACACTATATTTTATAAGAAAAATCAAATTAAGAAAAAAAAATCAATCTTTTATGGTCATTTTGACCAGTTCAATTTTTTTATTTGTGGCTTCTTCGATGATAAAATGATAGATTCCAATCACAATTGCATCTCCTTTTTGAGGAATTTCTTTGGTGGAATCTACAATAAAACCGCCGAGGGTACCATAAGAATCACTTTCGGGAATGGTAAGTTTATAGGTTTGATTTATATATTCGACATCCAAGCGTGCCGAAAGAACATAAACGCCATCCCCCAGTTCTTTTTCTATCAATTCCTCATCCGAATCGTGTTCGTCTTCGATTTCGCCAAAAAGCTCCTCCACAATGTCTTCTATGGTTATGATTCCTGATGTTCCTCCGTATTCGTCCAGCACCACGGCCACACTTTTTCGCTTTTTGGTAAGCAAATTCATGGCATCCTTAATATAAATCGTCTCGGGGACAAATTCGATTGGGATAATAATCGATTTGATGTTTTTAGGTTTTTTGAATAAATCAAAAGAATGAACATAGCCTATAATGTCGTCTAGTGAGTTCTGATATACCACAATTTTAGAATATCCCGTTTCAATGAATAATTGTTTCAGTTCGGCCACCGAATCAAACAAATCAACGGCCACAATCTCCGTTAGGGGACTCATCACATCCCTGGCTTTGACCCCGGAAAACTCCAATGCATTTTGAAACATTTGGATTTCAGAGTCCATTTCATCGTGGTCTTCAACCGTGCTCATTTGTTCCGTAATATAATTCCCGAGTTCTGCCTTGCTGAAATACAAAGGCACCTGATCGCCTTCGGTTTTAAAAAATCGCTTCAGCACAAAATCGGAAACCCAAATGAAAAAAGAAGATATAAAATAAAATAACACGTAAAAAAGATAAGCCGGAAGGGCAAAGACCTTGATTAAGGTATTGGCATAGATTTGGAAAAACACTTTTGGCAAAAACTCGGCCGTTATCAAAACTATTGCCGTAGACAGTAGAGTTTGAAGCAGTAAATTGACTATTTCCGAAAAATGATATCCAAAGGTTTCAATCCAGTGCATCAACAGTTCCCCCATAAAAAACCCGTAAATCACCAATGCTATATTGTTCCCAATGAGCATGGCAGCAATAAACTTAGACGGTTTTTCGGTAAGCCTTGTTAGAATAGTAGAAAGAAAACTGTCCTGTTTTTTTTCTATTTCGAGGTATATTTTATTGGAGGAAATAAAAGCTATTTCCATCCCAGAGAAAAAGGCACATAGTATTAGACATACTATTATAATGCTAATTTCCATTCGTTAGGATTTGTTGTTTCTTTCTTCAAATTTCTTGGAAAATCTCCGTCTGAAGAGAAACATAAAAACAGAGAGGATTGCAATTCCCAGAAAAAGAAAATGCTGGTCGTTCTCTTCGTTCCAAATTGCCAACGCTTTGTAGGCAAAAAAAATCGCTGCTACAAGATATATGTACTGTGTGTATTTTAAATAACTCATACTCTATTTTTGAATTTTACTCGGCCGAATCGAGTTCGCCCGTGATTTTTTGTGAATTGATAATCTTGAAATCTTTACTGAAATCGATCCCTTGACCGTTCGAAACTCCTTTGGGGTCTGTAAATTTAAAGCTTTTTTCGGTAAAAAACCATTCGTTTTTTTGGTCGTAATACAATTGTTGGGTTTCGAGGGTTTGCCCATCTTGTGATACGATTTTTACATTTCCTTGCAAATCAATGATGTTAGTCATCTTGTAAGAAACCGCGTAGTCTGATTTTACGAATGTCCGCTTTCCTTTGTCGTCATATAAGGTGACGTAAATCCCTTTTGGAAATTCCGTAAAAGGAAAATCCAAGTTGGAAAATTCAAGCATTTTCGGGCTCACCAAAATGGCCTTTATACGCCCCGAATCGGTATATTTCAGGTTGATTTTTTCCGCTTCACCACTAGGCACAAATTCCGAGAAATTGATTTTCTGCACTTCCTTAAAATTACTTTCGCATCCAAAAAACAGTGTCACGGCAATAACCGTGACAACTGGGAGCATTTTATAATTTTTTAGTAAAGTCATACGAATTGACAAAGTTATAGTTCTATATAATTGGGCTCTTGGTTTTAATCAAATTTTCTTTTCTCAAACCATTTTTCATTAAGTGAAAAACCCACATTTAAATTGGCATAGTTTTCTTGCACCAAATTAGAGTTAGTGGTCCCTTTTTTTCCTAACTCAAATCCAAAATTTATATTAGAAAAAGTACCTGATAACGGCATCCCTATTCCAAGAGTGAACCCCATGTCGTTTATCGATTCTGACTTGATTATCAATCCCGTTTTTTCGTATTTAAGACCTCCTCTGTACGTTATCCTTTTAGCATAACTGGTATAGGACTTGTAGTTGGGTATGAAATAACCTCCAATGCTGTATTTTGAACCTTTACCATAAACTACATTGTTTACTTCATTATAAAAATTGACTAAATTACCCTTGTTTTGCATGGTAACTTCTGCTCCCAACAACCACTTTCTAATCTCACCTAGTCCTGCCCCAAAAGATAATTTGCTAGGCAATTTTAGCGT
>CANHNG010000107.1 GCA_947461915.1 Flavobacteriaceae bacterium | reverse complement strand
TAATCGCTTCAGGAGGGATTTCTACTTTTGACGAATTGCCTAAATTAGCCGAATTGGGTTGCGAAGGAACGATAATCGGCAAAGCGATTTACGAAGGTAGAATTACGTTGAAACAATTGGAAAAATACGTTTTAAGTATTAAGTATTAAGTATTAAGTGTTAAGTGTTAAGTCAAAAATCATAAGTATTAAGATATGGGTGAAGATGTAATAAAAATAAAAAGTTTTTCTTTTGCTATTAGAATTGTAAATCTATACAAAATCTTAGTTTCTAGAAATGAATATGTTATAAGCAAACAAATTTTACGTTCTGGGACTTCTGTGGGTGCAAATATAAGGGAAGCTAAAAACGCCGAAAGTAAAGCCGACTTTATTCACAAACTAGGGATTTCTCAAAAGGAAGCAGATGAAACTTTATATTGGTTAGAGCTTTTGCAAGCAACAAATTACATCTCAAACGAAGAATTTTCAAGTTTAAACAATGATGGTGTCGAAGTCTTAAAACTAATTAAAAGTATTATTATAACCTCTAAAAACAATATCAAAAAGCCTTAAAACTTATTACTTCATAATTAACACTTAATACTTACGCCTTAATACTTCATAATTAAAAAAAATGTTAACAAAAAGAATCATACCCTGTCTTGATATTAAGAACGGACGAACCGTAAAAGGTATCAATTTCGTTGATTTGCGAGATGCTGGTGATCCTGTGGAGTTGGCCAAAATCTATTCGGATGAAGGTGCGGATGAATTGGTCTTTTTGGATATTTCGGCAACGGAAGAACGAAGAAGTACGTTGATTGATTTGGTTCGAAAAGTCGCAGCAACCATTAATATTCCGTTTACCGTGGGTGGTGGAATTTCATCCGTTTCGGATGTGGAAGCTTTATTGCAAAACGGAGCGGACAAGGTTTCTATCAATTCTTCGGCAGTTAAAAATCCGCAGTTGATTAATGATTTGGCACAGAAATTTGGAAGTCAATGTGTGGTTGTTGCTATTGACGCCAAGCAGATAGACGGGGAGTGGATGGTGCATTTGGTAGGAGGGAAGGTGCCAACAGCAATTAGACTATTTGATTGGGCACAAGAAGTGGAACAACGTGGGGCAGGAGAAATCTTGTTTACCTCAATGAATCACGATGGGACGAAAAATGGTTTTGCCAATGAAGCTTTAGCGACATTGTCGGAACTAGTCAATATTCCCATAATTGCTTCTGGTGGCGCGGGAAATATGCAACATTTTGTAGATACCTTTGTAGCAGGAAAATCAGATGCAGCCTTGGCGGCAAGCGTATTTCATTTCAAGGAAATTGAAATCAAAACATTGAAAAGAGAACTTAAAAACAATAAAATTGAGGTACGAATTTAGAGGTACGAGATACGAAGTTTTATACTTCAACTCTGTACTTCCAACTTCTAACTTCTAACTTCTAACTTTATATTATGAACATAGATTTTACCAAAAGTGCACACGGATTAATTCCGGCGATTATCCAGGACAGCGAAACCAAAACCGTTTTGATGCTGGGTTACATGAATGCGGAATCCTATCAAAAAACCTTGGATACCAAAAAAGTTACTTTTTATAGCCGTTCCAAACAAAGACTTTGGACCAAAGGCGAGGAAAGTGGCCACTTTTTAAATTTGGTAGACATCAAAAACGACTGTGACAATGACACGCTTTTGATACAAGTAAAGCCCGAAGGCCCAACTTGCCATACCGGTTCAGATACGTGCTGGCAAGAGACTAACAATCAAGAGTATGGATTTATTTCAAAATTAGAAAATACAATTAAAGTTCGTAGAGAAAATGCGGATTCCGAGAAAAGTTATGTGGCCTCTTTATTCAAGTTAGGCATCAATAAAATTGCCCAAAAAGTAGGTGAGGAGGCAATAGAAGTTGTCATCGAAGCCAAAGACGACAACGACAATTTGTTCTTAGACGAAAGTGCCGACTTGCTTTTTCATTACCTGATTTTGTTGCAAGCCAAAGGATTTCAATTGAATGACGTAGTTGACGTTTTGAAAAGTCGCCAGAAATAGAGGAAACTTTAATAATAATTATCGAAAAGTAAATCCAAATAGTGATTAAAACAAATCGATCATGAAAAAATATTGGCACTTTGCTTTTGGCTTCTTTTTAATTTTTGCAGTTGGGGAGGCACAAGAAACTTTCACGAAGCAGGATACTTTGCGGGGAAGCATTACTAAGGAAAGAGCTTGGTGGGACGTCACTTATTACCATCTTGACATCAAGGTAAATCCTGCCGACAGCACCATTTCGGGGTCCAATACCATTCGCTACAAAGTTTTGAATTCTTATAACCGGATGCAAATTGACTTGCAACAACCTTTGGAAATATACAAAGTGACCCAAGAAGGAAAAGAGTTAAGCTATCAAAGGGACGGGAATGCTTTTTTTATTGAATTGATCGCGTCGCAAAACCCGGGAGAAAATAAAGAACTTACTCTTTTTTATGGAGGGAAGCCCAAAATCGCGGTGAATCCACCTTGGGATGGGGGAATTACTTGGAAAAAAGATACCAACGGCAATCCGTTTGTCGCCTCATCGTGTCAAGGATTGGGCGCCAGTGTTTGGTGGCCGAACAAAGACCACATGTACGACGAAGTAGACCAAATGCTCATTAGCGTCAATGTTCCCGAAAATTTGACGGATGTTTCCAACGGTCGTTTGCAGAGTGTAACTTCTTTGAAAGATGGAACTAAAACTTTTAATTGGTATGTGTCAAATCCCATTAACAATTACGGCGTGAACATAAACATAGGTGATTATGTGTCATTTTCTGAGGTATTTAAAGGGAAAAAGGGAGACTTGGATTGCAATTATTATGTATTGAGAGACCATTTAGACAAAGCAAAAAACCAATTCAAAGAGGTGCCAAGAATGCTCAAAGCTTTCGAACATTGGTTTGGTCCTTATCCTTTTTATGAAGACAGTTATAAACTGGTTGAAGCCCCCTATTTAGGGATGGAACATCAAAGCAGTATTACGTATGGTAACGACTATCAAAATGGCTATTCTGGCAGAGACCGTAGCGATTCGGGTTGGGGATTGAAATTTGATTTTATTATTGTTCATGAATCGGGACACGAATGGTTTGCCAATAGTATTACCAACAAGGACATCGCCGACATGTGGATTCACGAGAGTTTTACCTGCTATTCCGAAAATTTGTTTGTGGAATACTATTATGGCAAAGATGCAGGAAGTGCCTATGTGAGAGGTTTAAGGAAAAATATCCGCAATGACAAACCTATTATTGGGACTTACGGTGTAAACAAGGACGGGTCTACCGATATGTATGACAAAGGCGCCAATATGTTGCACAATCTACGCCAAATCGTGAATGACGACGAGAAATGGAGGGCTATTTTAAGAGGTTTGAACAGTACTTTTTATCACCAAACTGTCATCAGCAAACAAATCGAAGATTTCTTGAGTAAAGAAGTTGGTCTTGATTTGGGCCCGTTTTTTGACCAGTATTTAAGGGATATCAGAATCCCTGTATTCGAATATCAATTCAAGCACAGTGAGCTATCGTACCGATGGACGAATTGTGTCTCCGGTTTTAATATGCCCGTAAAAGTAACTTTGAACGGTAAAGCACAATGGCTGAAACCTCAGGTTGGCTGGACTAAATTTTCGTTCAAACATAAAAAAATAATGCTCAAAGTAGCTAAAGATTTTTATGTGGATGTAAAGAAAATGGAAGGTTTGTAGCCTTTTTTATGATTTGCAGTTGCCAAAAAAAACAACTTCATCCCTATAAAGTATTCGCTCCGCAAAGTCTAAGACTTTGAGGTAGGGTCTTTCGGTTTTTAACCGATTTAGATTTGTGCTATTTATTTTTTTCAGTCAAAGACTGACAAACACATCCTCAAAGTCACAGACTTTGCGCAGCGGGGGCTATTATTAATTAATCCACATACGTTTCACGTAAAACTTCTTTTACTTTTGCAGTTTCTTTTTCACTCAAATTTCCTAAAACTTTGATTATTCTTTGTCTATCAACAGTTCTGATTTGGTCTAACACAATCCAGCCTTTTTTGGTATCATGATTTATTGCAACTCTTGTGGGATACGTTTTTGAACTGCTTGTCATTGGTGCAACGACAATTGTTTGTAAATATTTATTCATTTCGTTTGGAGAAATAACAACACACGGTCGCGTTTTCTTTATTTCACTACCAACAGTTGGATCAAGATTCACTAAAACGATTTGATATTGTTTTAAATCCATTCTTCAAGATTTTCTTCTTCAAAGACATCGTTAATCAACAATTGATCCTCTCCATTTTCGTGCATTTTTTTGAATGCTTTTTCCCAATCCTTTCTTGTTTCTGATTTGGGTTTAAGAATAATATAACCTTTCTCAAGAATGAGCTCAACTTTGTCAGTTATATTATATTTTTCAAGTACTGTTTTCGATAAACGAATTCCTTTTGAGTTTCCAATTGAGATTACTGAAATGTCCATAAAATATTTTTTTAGTAATTACAAAGTTATTACTTTATATGTAACTTCCTAATTATTTACAACGATTTTTAGTTTCGCTCTTCAATTGCCGACAAGCTTCCGTCTAGCCGAAGTTCTGGCTTCGCTCCGCAAAGTCTAAGACTTTGAGGTAGGGTCTTTCGGTTTTTAACCGATTTAGATTTGTGTTATTTAATTTTTTTCAGTCAAAGACTGACAAACACATCCTCAAAGTCCCAGACTTTGCGGAGCGAGTAAAAGCCAAAGTGGAAGCCTTGAAATAGCGTACCTAAAACTCTTATAGATAACAACGCCCTGCAATTGCGGGGCTTTTTTTTGGGATACAAAATGCGCCATTTGTTTTTATCGTTTAATATTTTAACTTTGGCCATCATTTAATTGCCCTGATTTGAAATCGATAGTTGCCTACATTTGTTTAACGGGCTTATTTTTGCCCTTGCTTATCCTGTATTTCAATAAGGGATACCGAACCGCAAACCGTTATTTGGCAGGATTTCTGTTTTTCGCTTCCTTGTACTTGCTGGAAACCTTCCAGTTTTTCTATGGACAAAGCCTCTTCTGGATTGCCTTTTTCACGAACACCCATTACTTCTTTTATCTCATAGGCCCTTTTGCTTTTTTCTATGTGAGAAGTATTTTGAGGGACAACAGCCGCTTGAGCAAAACCGATTACTTGCATTTTGCCCTTTTTGGAATTTCTTTTCTGGGTTACATTCCCTATTTTTTTTCCGGATGGGATTATAAAGTATCTATTGCCGCCAATATCTTGTCCGAAAATTGGGACATGGCGCCTTTTCATATTAACAAAATAATCCCCCATCAATTAGACCAGCTTTTCAATGTAGCGCATACCTATTTTTACAGCATCAGTCTGTGGGTGCTGTTAGTGCGTTATAGAAAAACAAAAAACAATCCCATCAAGAAGGTGCCTCAATACCAACTTATTAAAAAGTGGTTGTTACTTTTTATGGGCATTTTCTCCGTCATCACCATTAATTTCACGGTTGCCATGGCTAATATGTGGCTCTATGACGACAAATCTGTTTTTTTAGATCGCGCCAGTGGGGCGTTGCTTTTTGCGTCTATTGTATATGTTTTGCTCAATACGATGGTCATGTTTTTTCCGCACATCATGTACGGATTGCCTTTTGATCACCGAAACCTGGCGGAAAATGATGCTAAAGTATCCGGCAGTCCGGCAAAAATAAAAGGGGGTTCAGAGGAAAACCCCTCTGCGGCTGACTTTCAAAAACCGAGTAGCAGTAAGATTGAACCCCAACTTTTTTCTCCCGATTATGTTCTCGCTATAGAGGAACTCCTTGAGCAAAGCATCGAGAATCAAACGTATTTGCAGCTCGACTGTGGCTTAAGTAAAATATCGGATGAAATAGCTATTCCTGCCCATCATTTGACCTATTATTTTAACAACATTAAAAAAGAATCCTTTTCTAACTGGCGCAACAACCTGAGAGTAGCATATGCGATTCGTATTTTGAGTGATGATACATTCAACCAATTAACCATTGAAGGTATTGGAGAAAAAGTTGGATTTAAATCCTATTCTACTTTTATTCGCTCCTTTAAAAAAGTTACCAGAAAAACACCGAGTGACTATATAGAAAATCGTTCCTAAAAGAGGCCAATTGCTTTGGTGTGGGAATGCTTTCTCTCTCTTTTTATAGTTCCTTTTTCCAGCAGAAACGGTCAAAGCTGAATTTTTCCCCTTTTTATGCGTGCATTTTTAAGGTAATCGCTATTTTTTCCTCACAACAACTGGTATTGTTAATAATCCCTT
>CANHNG010000106.1 GCA_947461915.1 Flavobacteriaceae bacterium | reverse complement strand
TATTTTTGTTTAAATTGCTATGAAATTGTATGAAAAATACATAAAGGATTGACTATTACAAGTCACTTGTTTTATATTAAAGAGTATTTTTAAATATAAAAACCGCACCATTAATTGTAACAGCTGCGGTTTTTTTTAACAAATTCGCTATTTAAAAGCTAGCTTTTATAATTAGAAACAGTATTCGTTTTCTGTTACCAATTTTGTTGTAATCATTTCTCTCAAAGCAATTATATTAGGCATATTGGTGTATTTTGTAAAACGGCGTAATCCCATCAACATCATTCTTTGTTCATCCCCTCCAGTAAAGGAAATTACACTTTCTTTCCCTTTTTGGGTTATCACATCAACCGCTTTGTACAAATACAATTTTGCCATTGCAATTTGTTCTTGCACTTTTGCTTCTCCTATTTTTTTGGCTAATTTTTGGGTTCTCAATATAGTGGATTCTGCCATATAGATTTCAATCAAAATATCGGCGGCAGCCATCAATAATTGTTGGTGCCCGTCTAAATTGGGGCCGTATTTTTGAACCGCGCCACCGGCAACCATTAAGAATGCTTTTTTTAATTTACCAATCATTTCTTTTTCTTCGGCAAACAATTCCGAATAATCAGGAGTTTCAAAAGATGGAATTCCCATTAATTCTTCTTGTACTTTTGTTGCGGGTCCCAACAAATCAACGTGACCTTTTAAAGCTTTTTTAATCAACATTCCAACAGATAGCATTCTGTTGATTTCATTCGTGCCTTCATAAATTCGTGCAATTCTAGCATCTCGCCACGCACTTTCCATTGGAGTGTCTTCAGAGAATCCCATTCCGCCCAAAATCTGGATGCCTTCGTCGGCACAATTTTGAATATCTTCGGAAACGGCAACTTTCAAAATAGAACATTCAATAGCATATTCTTCAATACCTTTTAATTCAGATTCTTGATGCGACTCTCCGGCAGTTTCCCGATCTTTTATTTTATCTTCAATGTCTTTAGCAGCACGATAAGTAGCACTTTGTCCAGCATAACAAGAGGTTGCCATTTCGGCTAGTTTATACCTAATGGCACCAAATTGAGCAATCGGAGTATTAAATTGAACTCTTTCGTTCGCATATTTTGTTGCGTTAGTTATTACTCTTCGTTGCGCATCCAAACAAGCAGCAGCTAGTTTTATTCGACCTACATTCAAAGCGTTCATGGCAATTTTGAAACCATTTCCTCTCTCAGAAAGCATGTTTTCAATAGGCACTTTGGTGTCAGCAAAAAATACTTGTCTCGTAGAAGAAGCACGAATACCTAGTTTATGCTCTTCTTCATTCATTGAAATACCATTATTAGGATCGTTTTCAACAATAAATCCAGTGATGTTTTTGTCATCACCAATTCGGGCAAAAACAATAAACAAAGAACAAAAACCAGCATTTGTTATCCACATTTTTTGCCCCGTAATTTTATAATGTGTTCCGTCATCTGATAAGACTGCTTTTGTTTTTCCAGAATTTGCATCCGACCCAGCTCCTGGTTCAGTCAAACAATAAGCCCCAAACCATTCTCCAGTAGCTAATTTTGGTACATATTTTTGTTTTTGGGCCTCGGTTCCATATAAAGTGATGGGAAGGGTTCCTATTCCTGTATGTGCTCCAAAGGCAGACGAAAAAGAACCAGTTGCCCCAGAAATATAATCGCAAACCAAAACCGTATCAACAAATCCCATTCCCATTCCGCCATAGGCTTCAGGGACTGAAATGCTTAATAATCCCATTTCACCGGCCTTACGCATGCATTCTACCGTGAAGGCAAAATCTCTCTTTTCAAAGCGTTCTTTATTTGGCCACACTTCTTTATCGATGAATTCTTTCACCGAGTCACGCATCATTAATTGCTCTTCATTGAAATCTTCCGGAGTGAAGACATCTTCGCATTTTGTTTCTTTTACGATGAATTGACCACCTCTTGTTTTATCTGCCATGGCTTTTTTACTTTAAAAGGTTTATTTACTTTTTTTGTCAATTACAATATTTCATAAATCCCAGCTGAACCTTGACCAGTTCCCACACACATTGAGACTATTCCATATTTACTTTTTCTTAAACGCATTTCGTCGAAAAGTTGAACTGACAATTTTGTGCCCGTACAACCCAAAGGATGGCCTAATGCAATTGCTCCACCATTTACATTTACTATATCAGGATTTAAACCTAATTCTCGAATTACTGCCAATGACTGTGAAGCAAATGCTTCGTTTAATTCGATTAAGTCAATGTCTTTTAATTGTAATCCAGCTTGTTTTAAAGCTTTCGGGATTGCTTTCACTGGACCAATTCCCATTATTCTGGGTTCAACTCCTGCGGAAGCTAAGCCGACCAAACGCGCAATAGGAGTGAGGTTTAGTTCTTTGACCATTTCTTCGCTCATAATCAAAACGAAGGCAGCTCCATCGCTCATTTGCGAAGAATTCCCAGCAGTTACACTTCCGTCAGCAGCAAAAACGGCTCTTAATCCTGATAACGCTTCCACTGAAGTTCCTGCTCTTGGGCCTTCGTCTTTATTGACGATATAAGATTTTGTTTCTTTTTCCCCGTTTTCATTAATGAAAGTTTGCTCAATAGTAATTGGAACAATTTGTTTATCAAATTTACCTTCCGCTTGTGCTTTCAAAGCTTTCATATGTGATTGATAGGCAAACTCATCCTGGTCAGCTCTAGAAATGTTGTATTGTTTGCCAACCGCTTCGGCAGTCAAACCCATTCCCCAATAATAATCCTCGTGTCCGGCAGCTGCAACAGCATAATCCGGTGTTGGTTTGTAGCCTCCCATTGGGATAAAACTCATGCTTTCTGCACCACCGGCAATGATGCAATCGGCCATTCCAGATTGAATTTTGGCTGTTGCCATCCCGATAGTTTCTATACCTGAAGCGCAATAACGATTAATTGTTACGCCAGGAACATCGGTTACTCTTAACCCCATTAGTGAAATCAATCGTCCGACATTAAGACCTTGTTCTGCTTCCGGCATGGCATTACCCACCATGACATCATCAATGCGTTTTTTGTCGAAATCTGGCAATTCATTCATCATAAACTGAATGGTTTCTGCTGCGAGTTCATCAGGACGCTTGAATCTAAATACGCCTTTTGGTGCTTTTCCAACTGCGGTTCTGTATGCTTTTACGATATAGGCTGTTTTCATAATTTTTATTTTTAAGATAATAGACAAAAAGATAATAGATTGATAGACTTTTCGTTTTCAGATTTTATCTATCATCTATCTGTCTTTTACCTATTTTCTAATTTCTTAGCGGTTTCCCCTTAGTTAGCATATATTGAATTCTTTCCAATGTTTTTCTTTCTGTACACAAACTCAGAAAGGCTTCTCTTTCAATATCTAATAAATATTGTTCAGATACCAATGTTGGTTCGGATAAATCGCCACCAGCCATTACGTATGCTAGTTTGTTGGCAATTTTTTTGTCGTGTTCCGAAATGTATTTTCCGGCCTCCATTTGGTCGGTTCCAACCAAGAACATTCCCAACGCTTGTTTTCCCAAAACTTTCACATCATTTCTGCGAATGGGTTGAGTGTAACCGGCTTCTGCTAATAGCAAAGCGTGTTTTTTGGCTTCGGCAATTTGACGGTCTTTGTTGACCACAATCACGTCTTTTCCATGTTCCAATATACCCAAATCAAAGGCTTCGTAAGCCGAAGTCGACACTTTTGCCATCGCCACGGTCAAGAAATATTCCTGTAATACATTCAGTTCCACATCGTTTTTACGGAATAAATCCGAGGCTCGTAACGCCATTTCTTTCGATCCGCCCCCTCCTGGAATTACACCAACTCCAAATTCGACCAATCCAATGTAAGTTTCCGCGGCAGCAACCACTTTATCCGCGTGCATACTCATTTCGCAACCGCCGCCCAAAGTCATTCCATGCGGCGCAACCACTACCGGAATTCCGGAATAACGCAGGCGCATCATCGTGTCTTGGAACATTTTTATAGCCATATTCAATTCGTTATACTCTTGTTCGACCGCCATCATAAATATCATTCCAATATTGGCACCCACAGAGAAATTGGCTCCTTGGTTTCCAATAACCAAACCTTGATATTCTTTCTCAGATAAATCAATGGCTTTGTTGATGGCTTGCAAAACATCGCCACCAATGGTATTCATTTTCGATTGAAATTCTAAATTCAAAATTCCATCTCCTAAATCCTGGATAATTGCCCCACTGTTACTCCACACTTTTTTGCTTTCGCGAATATTGTTCAAGATGATAAAGGCGTCTTGTCCTGGGACTTTAGTCTGCGTTTTATTTGGAATATTATAGAAATAGGTGACACCTTCTCTGACGGAATAAAAACTTGAACTTCCGGAAGCTAACATCTCACTCACCCAGGCTGGTGGAACCAAGCCTTCATCCTTAATCATTTCGATTCCTTTTGCCACACCTATAGCATCCCAAATTTCGAAAGGACCATTTTCCCAACCGAAACCAGCTTTCATAGCATCATCGATTTTGTATAATTCGTCAGTGATTTCAGGGATTCTATTTGAAACATAAGCGAACATTCCAGCGAAACTTCGTATGTAAAATTCTCCTGCTTTGTCTTTTCCTTTTACTAAAACCTTGAAACGGTCAATTGGTTTGTCGATGGTTTTTGTAAGTTCTAATGTTGCAAAAGAAGCTTTTTTTGCAGCACGGTATTCCAATGTGTCTAGGTCCAAAGACAGAATGTCCCGTCCTTCTTTTTTGTAGAAACCCTGACCCGTTTTACTTCCCAGCCATTTGTTTTCCATCATTTTGTTGATGAAATCCGGCAATTTGAACAATTCGTGTTGTTCATCGTTCGGGCAGTTTTCGTAAATTCCGTTAGCAACGTGAACCAAAGTATCCAAACCAACCACGTCAACCGTCCTGAAAGTAGCTGATTTTGGTCTTCCAATAACTGGGCCTGTTAACTTATCGACTTCTTCAATTGTTAAGCCTAATTCTTTGACCAAATGGAACAAACTTTGGATTCCGAAAATTCCAATTCGGTTTCCAATAAATGCCGGAGTATCTTTGGCAACGACCGAAGTTTTCCCCAAGAATTTCTCTCCATATATTGTGAGGAAGTCCAAAATCTCGGGTGAAGTTTGTGGGCCGGGAATAATTTCAAATAATTTTAAATAACGCGCTGGATTGAAAAAGTGAGTTCCGCAAAAGTGTTTCTGGAAATCTTCAGATCTTCCTTCGCTCATAAAATGAATCGGAATTCCAGAGGTATTTGAGGTTATTAATGTACCCGGTTTGCGGAATTTTTCTATTTGTTCGAACACCATTTTTTTAATGTACAAACGTTCCACCACAACCTCTATAATCCAATCTACGTTAGCAAGTTGCGCCATATCATCTGTTGTATTTCCAGTAGTAATTCGACTGGCAAACTTCTGGTGATAAATAGGCGATGGTTTTGATTTTAAAGCATTTTGTAAATGTTCATTGACCAAGCGATTGCGAACTATTTTGCTTTCTAATGTTAATCCTTTTTTTATTTCGGCTTCATTGAGTTCTCTTGGAATAATATCTAAAAGCAGGACTTCGACCCCAATGTTGGCAAAATGACAAGCAATTCCCGAACCCATAATTCCGGATCCGATTACTGCAACTTTTTTAATAGTTCTTTTCATTTTTTATTATGGATTATAAATTTTTAGATGTTGAATATTTTCTTTTCCGAAATTAATTCGTTGATTATTTCGGAAACTTCCATAAAATCCTGAAGCTTCTCAGCGGATACATTTTGTTTTACGATTTCATTAAATTTTAGAACGGTATTTTTGGATAATTCTCTTTTTTCTTTTCCAAATTCGGTTAAGTAAATCAATACCCCACGGCCATCATCAGGATTTGGTTTTCTATAAATAAGTCCTTTTTCTTCCATTGATTTCAATGTTCTGGTTAAGCTTGTTGCCTCCATTCCCATTTTTGGACCCAATGTTGTTGACGGAGTTCCCCCTTCTTTATCAATACTTAACAAAGTAAAACCGGTAGCCATTGTCGCGCCATAATTTGAAGCTTCATCGTTGTACATTCTAGCCACCGCTTGCCAGGTAGCGCGAAGGATGTAGTCTATTGTTTTTTCTTTCATAATTTAGTCAGTCAATCTCAAAGATAATAAAAAATACTATGCATGCATAATAAAAATTGTATTATTATTTTCTTTTTAGCATAAAAAAAACTGCAACGAGATGTTGCAGCTTTAATTTAATACTTCAAAATTTATAATTCTTTAATTATTTCAAGCTTCCAACCATATCTTCTGGTTTTACCCAAGCATCAAAATCTT
>CANHNG010000105.1 GCA_947461915.1 Flavobacteriaceae bacterium | reverse complement strand
GAAAAATCCTTTCGAAAATTGTTTGCCAACTAAGTTTTTGGCCAAAATCACATTCGAAGGTAAAAAAGTATATTGATTGAATGTTTTAACTAAAATATATTCAATCTTTGGACCCACAGTCAAAGCGGTGTTTGAAGGCAATGTCCAAGGTGTTGTTGTCCAAGCCAAAATATGAACATCCCCAAAACCTTGAAGAAAATTTGGCAAAGTTTCGTTTAATGTTTTGAATTGTGCAACAACGGTTGTGTCCGTTACATCACGGTAACTTCCTGGTTGATTCACCTCGTGAGAAGATAATCCTGTTCCTGCTTTTGGCGAATAGGGTTGAATGGTGTAGCCTTTGTACATCAAATCCTTGTTGTAGATTTGTTTCAAAATCCACCAAACGGTTTCCATATATTTGGATTTGTAGGTGATATAGGGATCTTCCATATCGACCCAATAGCCCATTTTTTCGGTCAAATCGTTCCACACATCGGTGTAACGCATCACGGTTTTTTTACAAGCTTCGTTGTATTCTGCTACGGAGATTGTTTTTCCAATATCTTCTTTGGTAATCCCCAATGCGGCCTCGGTACCTAATTCCACGGGCAAACCGTGCGTATCCCAACCGGCTTTACGCTTCACTTGGAATCCTTTTTGAGTTTTATAGCGGCAAAATATATCTTTAATCGCACGAGCCATAACATGGTGAATCCCCGGCAATCCATTTGCGGAAGGTGGTCCTTCAAAAAATACAAATGGCGGGTTGCCTTCGCGAGTGGTTATGCTTTTCTCAAATATGTTTGCTGCCTTCCAAAAAACAAGTACTTCCGATGCAACTTTAGGCAAGTTAAGTCCTTTGTATTCAGTAAATTTTATGCTCATTTTATCCTTTTCTTAAATCGTTGTGCGAAAGTAATAAATAGTTATGAATTATGAGTTATGAGTTATGAGTTTTTGATAGCCACAAAGACACGAAGGAGTAAAGTTTCAACAGAATAAACTCAAAGTTTCACGACAAAATGAAAATTGGATTTACCATTATTGATTTCGAGCTTTTGTGGCAAATCATTTCAAGAAAAAACAGCAGCTAAAACCTCCAAGGATTTCGGTTTTCGGAAGCCATCGAGATGAAAAGCGAAGTAATCAATCAGAATTTTCAGGACGATTTGTCTTTCGATAACGTGGAAGGTTTTCTGGTCGTTGTCGAATTTCAAAGGAATGAGTTTTTTGAAGAGATTCGTTTCGTGTTCGGTAAGCGAACCGATGCCTTGAAACGGCGTAAAAACACCTTCGTTACTGTCGAAAAAAGGAAATTCAATTTCGGAAATATCAGGGTAAAAGCCGAGATATTTTGTGATTTCCAGCATTAAAATTAGATGAAAATTAGCCGTTTCGTCGTGATTATCAAGCCAAAACAGGGCCGTTTCCAAAAAGGCAAATAGATTTTCGTTTTTCTCTTCTTCATGAATGGAATGATGCAGTATTTCCGAAATAAACATCACAATCGTGCTCTTGAAAATATCCGAATGTATGGTTTGAAACGGAGTCGCAATTTTGATTTCCTTGAAATTTTCCAAAGTTCCCTTGTTTTTGTGCACTGCTTCGATTTCAAGTATGGTCAACGGTTGGAAATAGGCGGTTTTTTGGTTTGATTTTCGGGAAGAAAAAGCATCTCGGACAAAGTATGATTTTAAACCGTGTGATTGCGTAAAGCATTTTACAATCAAGCTTTTCTCTTGGTATTTGAGGGAAGAAATGACGATGGCTTTGGTTTTGACTAACAATTTTAGATTTTTTGATTACGATTATTAAATTTAAATTGCATCCCTAAAACAGCAAAAACCATCAATACTCCTTGAAAAGGCATCATATATCGGGAACAATTTACAGGCCCAGAAACCAATATATAATAGCCAAATAATATTATGAAATAATAAACTTTAAAGGTCGATTTATTAAAAAACAAATACCTTAAAAAATAAAACCATTTGATACAATTTGCCAAAAAAATTGGAAGCAGAAAAATATAAATAAAGAAATATTTATTTTTAAATATTGACCAAATAGATTTGTTTGAATTTAATACTTCCAAAAAACCTTGTCTTCCAGTTTCTTTTTCAAAAAAGGTCATTAAATCAAACCTTCCGGGATCGACTATCCCTCTGATTGCGGTATAAAAATGATAAAAGGAGTATTGAAAAAAGTTTTTCTTTATTTCGTTGGTTGCAATTTGTTTGAGATAAATATTTTGTTCTTTAAAACTTTTCCCAACATATTTTTTGTCATTAAAAACGGAGTTCAGCCACAACTCGGCTTTCTCTTTTGACTGGGTTGAAGACTTAAAATAATATAAATTATAGCCTATTAAATTAGCGTTTTCAATGGATGAGAAATGTTTATAACCCGTCACATTTTTATTATAATTCAAATACAATTGCAAACAAATTATGGGTAAAAACAGCCAAAAGCTAAACACCTTATTTTTTATCATATAAACCAAAAAGAATATAAGGTTTACATAGATAAATGGATAAAAAATGGGTTTTGTAAAGGCTAATAAAACCGTGATTATTTGGATATAGGCAAAATTATTTTTGGTCCATTTTTGCAATAACAGCCAAAACAAAATCGTTAGAAACAACATTACTAACCATTCGGACATTATAAGTTGAGAATAAATAAAAATAGAGGGCGTTAATAAAAAAAAGATTAAAAGACTGTTATTGATTTGGATCTGATACTGTTTTATTATTTTAAACAATATAAATGTATTGAAAAGACCCAAAACAGTTTGAATAACAACAATAAATATTGGACTGAAATTAACAAAAAAAGACAAGAATAAAGGATATAAAAAAGGTCTTCTTGTAAATAATTCTGGGTGATTTGAAGATTCAAAATAAGTGAAATCCCGAATGGCTTTTGCTACTTCAAAATATTCGTAGGAATCAGTCAAAAAATAAATATTTGAAATCATTCTTGCCATAAAAAACAACAAATACAAAACACCAATTATTAAAAATAATCTTTTTTCGCGTTTTGTAAAATCATTTTTTGAAAATAGCATTGGTTTTATTTTTGTTCGTGATATTCTTCTTCCGTGTTTATAGACCAAATATTAGATTTATCTGTATCGTTGTTTATTATGTTTTGAACAGCTTGCATCGCTGTAAGCATAGAATGATCCTGATTATTATATTTGTGCATTCCGTTTCTTCCTACCAAGAAAAGATTATCGATAGAATCTGTGAAGTTTCGTATTTGATTGAACTCCGAATAACTCCCGAAATAAGCTGGATAGGTTTTAGGAACTTTAATCACTTTGGCATCTAACACATTATCACCCGAATTAATGAAGCCTAATTTTATCATTTCTTCGCTAGCAAATTGTATCATTTCGGTTTCAGAATAACGCCAAATTTCATCGGTTTCATTACAAAAATACTCTAAACCAATCCAAAATTTATTTTCGTCATTTACCATAAATGGACTCCAATTATTGAATACTTGAAGTCTCCCAACTTTTACATATGATTCTTGAATATAGATCCAATTATCGTCCAATTTAAAATTGATTTTATCCAAAAGTAAGCCAACAGTAACAAAATCTCGATACATCAAGCCGTTTGCTATTTCTTTCACTTTTTCAGGAACAGTACAAATCAAACCTTTTATTAATTCTTGTATTGGCATCGTAGAAATGCAGTAATCACAAGCTATGGTTTCTATTTCTTTGGTCAACCTGTTTTCTAGAATTACACTATTGACTTTATTGTTTTGAATATTTATGGCAATTATTTTGCTGTTTTGCATTAAAATTGCTCCTTCATTTTGTGCTTTTTCGGCAACGGTTTCCCACATTTGCCCAGGCCCAAATTTTGGATACAAAAAATATTCTATCAAAGAAGTTTCAGTGTTTTTTTGGCTTAAATCACTTTTGCTGTTTTTAAAAATATTTTTGACAGCATTGGTTAGTGTTTTAGTAATTGACAAGCCTTTTATTCGTTGTGCTCCCCATTCCGCACTAATTTCAGAACAAGGAACTCCCCAGACTTTTTCGGTATAATCTTTGAAAAACGTTTTATACAATCTGTCACCAAACCTATTGATAAAAAAATGTTCTAATGAAATTTGCTTTTTAATGGGCAAAAATACTGCTTTAGCATAACTTAGACCTATTAAAAAAGTATTAAAAAAACCAAGATTCAATATGGTTTTAATGGACAAACTTATTGGATAATCAAAAAATTTCTTGTTGAAAAAAATCCTGGATTTTCTTTTTCTAACTAATAATATATTGTCCTTATTAGCAACATTATTTTTATTTTCGATTTCGATTTTTTTGGACTGGTTTTGATAAGCAATGTTAACCGAACTTTCTTCAGAATATATGGGTAGAATTTCTTGCCACCAATCCATAACAATTTCTGATTTTGAAAAAAAACGGTGTCCGCCAATGTCTATTCGGTTTCCATTATGATTTTCGGTTCTGGAAATTCCTCCCCAAAACTCACTCATTTCAATAACAATAGGTACAATATCGGAATGTTTTACAAACTCATAAGCGGCAGTTAATCCTGCTGGGCCTCCCCCAATTATTGCAGCTGTTTGTTTTCTGTTTTTTGACATTTATCTAATTATCATTACTTTTTTGACTTTGGTTTCCTCGCCATCTTGCCCCGAAACAAAAATCATGTACACGCCTGAAGCCACTTTGTATTTGCCAAAAGCGGTAGTGTCCCACTCAATTGTTCCTCCTTCGGATGTGGTTTCGTAAACCAGATTTCCTTCAATATCGGTAATTTTAACGTTGGCTTTATCTAGTAATCCAGTGATTTTTACTGTTCCTTCGAAGTCAGGTCTTACGGGATTAGGATAAACATATACATTACTTAAATCGTCCTTGGCAGCAGTTGCAGTTCCCCTGAAGGAAACCAAACCTTTGTCTGTGGCAATAAAAACTTCGCCAGTAGTGCTGTTGATATCAATGTCGTTTATAGTGTTACTAGGCAACGGCGAATTGTCTTTGGTAAAATGATACTTGGTAGCCTGACCATCTGAGGAGACTAAAAATAAACCGGAGTCTGCTGTTCCAATCCATTTGTCATTGGCTCCATCAACAACAATGTCAGTGATGAATTGTTCATATAAGAGTTCTTGAGCAAGATTGTCTTCCAATATAATTATAGGATTGGCCTTCATTTGTTCTTCAGTCAGATAACTATTCACATTGGCCAATACGCGTAATCCTTTGATGGTTCCTATCCAAAGTTGATTTCTGGTGTCGATTGCAATTGCTCTTACGTCGGTTGTAGGCAAATTACCTTTATCCGAACCAAAATTTATTTTTTTGAATTTATTAATGGATTCGTTATAACTTATCAATCCATCCGTGTTGGTACACCACCATTTGGTGCCGTTTTTATCGATAATTAGTCGGCCCATACTGGCATCAGTGCTTTTATCCAAAATGCCGTCCAATGAAAAACTTTGCCATTGTCCATTTGTTTTGAAGACTTTTAGACCCTTTTGAATAAGACTATTATTTAACCATAGATTTCCTGATTTATCAAATGCTGCTCCATTTATTCGAATATCGATATAATTTGGTAAATAAATTAATGATTCTAAACCGCTATTCGTTTGATTGTATAAAAAAGTTGGTTCGTCATTCTCAATTTTTAACAAACCCGAAAAAAAGGAACTAGCATAGACTTGGTTTTCATTATTAGGATTCACAATAATTCTTGAAATTGATTTCGCTCCAAATACTTTTTCATAAGGAATATTCAACCATCCTGTTGCACTATATTTACTAATGCCGTAACTATCTAATGGGTATGGATTATAAGAACTGCTATAATCGCCATATACCGTCCAAAGTACTTCATTCGTGGCTTGTAATGCAAAAACATTATTTCTAGAGGGCCCAATTGGCGTGTTGTTTTCAAATGCTGAAGAAATAGAAATTGTTGTATTCAACATTCCGTTTTCTTTTGTGCCAATATAAATAATGTCACCAATACTTGTTGCACAGGTAAAACTAGGGTTGCTTTCAGTAATTTGACTGCTGCTTATTTGACGAACTATTGCCATTTGTTTATTATAAATATTCACGCTGCTTGCCGTGGTAACTATCAAATAATTATCACGAGCTCTCATATCAACAGCAGCTTGAGGAAGTTGTAAATACTCTATAAAAGAGTTAGATGCTGAATTATATTTATGAATATATCCAGTAGCACTGACTGCAATAAGTTCAGCGCCGAAGGCCTCAATACTTGTCCAACTTCCTGCGGCAGTTCTTACCCATTGATTGTAATCAATTAAATTTTTATTGATAATGTCGGCTCTTTTAATGCCATTATT
>CANHNG010000104.1 GCA_947461915.1 Flavobacteriaceae bacterium | reverse complement strand
CAAAAGTAGAAAATACCCATTTATCCTCCTCAGATCTGGGAAACAAAATCGCTTCCTATAAACTAGAGCATTCCTATATTGGCGTGATGGGAAAAACCATAGAGCCCGCCATTTCCCCTTTAGGCTACGATTGGAAAATTGGTATTGCCATTATCAGTTCGTTTGCCGCAAGAGAGGTTTTTGTGGGAACACTGGCTACCATTTACAGCGTCGGTGGTAGCGATACTGAAGACACCATAAAAAATAAGATGAAAGCCGAGATAAATCTTGAAACGGGAAATGCCATTTTTAACTTTGCGTCCGGAATTTCGTTGTTATTATTTTATGCCTTTGCGATGCAATGTGCCAGTACACTTGCCGTTACCAAAAAAGAAACCAATTCTTGGAAATGGCCTCTGGGACAACTCATTTTCATGAGTGGTTTTGCTTATATCGTAGCCTTTTTTGCCTATCAAATCTTAAAATAGAGTAGTTATGTTTCAAGAAATTTTAGCTTATGTCACTTTAGGAATTGCCGTAGTTTTTTTGGTTAAAAAATTCTTTTTCAAAAAGAAAAAATCGGATAAAAATTGTGGGGAAGATTGTGATTGTCATTGAGAATTTTAGCTAAACTTACTTCGTTTTTATCCCTTTTTGAAGCAACATCCACTTTTTGTCCTTTTTCTAATTGAACCGGATGAGTATCAATGCTAAAATTGGTCTAAATTTTTAACCGTCCTAGGATTAAAAATTTCTTAAAAAAATAATATTAATCCCCTTTAATTTAAACGAATTAAATTTTTTTAACTAAATTTACATAGATACTAAGTATTTTATTGTACTTAAAATCAGTTGTTTAGTTTTTATGTTCGAAAGCTTCATTGCAATTTGAACTTAAACCGAAGGTGCTTTTTAAACAGAATTTTTTGCTTTATCCCCATACAAGCAAGTTGCATTAGATCACAACAGATTACACTCGTTTATTTTTTCTTTAAACTCTAATTTGATTATAGAATGTTTAACTGAAATGTTTCCAATTAAAATAGAAATTCGTAAAAAATAAAATACCATGACACTAAAAAAACACTTATGTATATTGGGGGCATTCATCCTACTGATGGGAGGGAACACAATGACGGCCCAAAAGAGTGCCCGCGTTAAAGAATATGATTTAAAAGCGGCATTTCTGTATCGCTTTATAGATTATATAGATTGGGGAGGTAATTCTAAAAACAAACTGATTAGTATCGATATTCTAGGAGAATGTCCAATTGCGAAATCGTTGACTGATATTACTAATAGCAACAAAATTGATGTAAAAGTATTTTCTAATTTGAACGAGATGGGGTTGTGCAATATCTTGTTTGTTCCTAAAAATTCCCCCATTCCTATTGAAACAATACTTTCAGCATATTCTAAAAAACCCGTATTGATTGTGTCAGAACAAAAAGGGTATGGCCATAAAGGAACACATATGAATTTTGTAATAGTCGACGATAAATTAAAATTTGAAATAAATCTAGTCGCACTAAAAAAAGATGGAATTGGAATCAGTTCCTTCTTGCTGCAACATGGCATTATTGTCGAATAACCGGTTTCAATCCCAAAAGTGTAGCCCCCTATTTGCGCAACAAACGATGCAGAAGCGCCGCAAAAAAAGGGAAGGATAGTCAGGGATTTTGGGGTTTAACTACTGTTTTTATTGAAAAAACCAAATGATGAATCTACGTAACCTATCCATTAAAAATAAGCTGGTGCTCATGCAGGTTTTTACCACTGTATTGGTATCTGGATTTTGTATTGCGGCCTTTGTAATAAACGACATTAATGGATACAAAGAGCGTAAAGTGACTAGTGCCTATGCAATTGCACAATTGGCTGGCTTTAATAGCATCTCTGCAATTCAATTCATGGATAATGCCGCAGCAAAAAAAATTCTATCGGAACTAAATGTACAAAAAGACCTTTTAAACGCAACTATTCTAGACAATAAAGGAAGGGTTTTTGCCTCTTATACTAGACCCGACTCCGATAGGAACTATCGGTTTTCAGTCCCAAAAATGGGTCAAGAAACCTTCTTATATACTAAAAACAATCTTTTTATTTACAGAAAAATCACAAAAGACGAAGAACCCATAGGCCTTATCTGTATCCGATTTGAACTTTCGCAATTAAATAAAATAAAAATGGGCGTTTTGAATCTGGGATTAATAACATTAGCGATTGGAATTGGCCTTGCGTTTACAATCGCCGTTTTTATAAAAAAATACATTTCAAAACCCTTGGTAAACTTGGTCACCTCTTTACAACAGGTTACAGATACTGCCGATTTTAAAATCCGCTTGATTGTTGAGGGAAAAGATGAAATCAGTATCCTAACCTCCGGGATTAACAATATGCTTTCGACTATTGAAAAAAGAGATGCAGAAGTGGCGCAATCTAAAGATCAATTGAATACGCAAAACACCCTTTTGCAATCAATTATAAAAAATATGGGTGATGGACTCATCGTTATTGATCAAAATGGGAAATTCATGATTTGGAATCCTGCCTCCGAAAAAATAATTGGAATGGTATCCATGGATATTCCACTAGAAAAATGGGCAGAAACCTACGGCATGTTCTGGCCTAATACCAATACGATTATTGAACCCTATAATTTGCCCATGATGAAAGTATTGCATGGTGAAGAAATCAATGATGCAGAAATCATGATTCGAAATTACAAAAAACCCGACGGCGATTTTATTTTGATATCTGGCAGACCATTAAAAGACTCGGCAGGCAATATCACTGGTGGGGTGTTTAATTTTCATGATATCACGGAACGAAAAAATTCAGAAAATCAGATACGGAAACTAAACGAGAATCTGGAACAAAAAGTAATAGACCGTACGGCGGAACTGGCAGAAGCACTAGAAACCCTTCGCAAAAGCGAAGAAAAATATCGTGAAATAATAGAAAATACTAGCGATGTGGTCCTCACTGCCGATTATAAAGGGAATCTTACCTATATCAATCCTGCTTGTAAAAAACTAACGGGTTACGACCAAAATGAACTTCTAGGAAAATCTATTTTAGATCTCGTCGAGACAGACTGGAAAGACAGTGTAGCTGCATTTTATTTGAATCAATTTAAAAATAAAATAGATGAAACCTTATTTTCATTTCCTATCCTTACCAAATCCCGAGAAATAAAATGGATTGAACAAACAGTAAATCAGGTAAAAGTAGAAGATACGGTGATTGGGCACAAAACGATTATGAGGGATATTACCGAGCGAAAATCCGCCGAAAAACTTTTAAAAGAAAGTGAAGACCAATTACAAATCATATTTAACGAGGCGCCGGATGCCTTAATTATAATAAATGATGAGGGGGTTATTATGAGATGGAATCCGCAAGCCGAAAAAATATTTGGTTGGTCATTTGCAGAAGTCAATGGAAAATCTTTTCGTGATTTAATTATCCCAAAAGAGCAGCGGGGAATATTTGAAAAAGAGTTTCAAGGCTTTCTTAATACCGGCGAGGAAAACATGCTTAATACCACACGAGAACTCAGAGCAATCAATAAAGAAAATAGCGAGTTTGAAGTTGAGATGATCACCTCGCAAGCAACTGTTTTAGGCAAGTCTATCTTTATTTCATTTGTAAAAGATATTTCTTTTAGAAAAAAATTAGAAAATGAAAAAAAAGAAGCCGATAAATTAATTCTTCTTAATGAAATTAAATTGAAATTAATTCTCGAAAATATTGGTGAGGGAATTATTGTTACTGACACCCTGAAAAGAATTGTATTGTCTAATCACATGGCGGAAGAAATCATAGGGATAACAGTAGACCCTAAAACACCAACTCTACTAGACTGGTCTGCTAAATATAATTTGTTTTATCCTGATGAAGTAACCACTTTCCCTTCTCAGAATCTTCCATTGGATAAAGCATTAAAAGGAGAGTCCACAGATGATGTAGAATTAATCATTGAAGATCCCGCAAGTAAAACCAAAAAACGGGTGGTCATTAGCGGAAGACCCATATTAGATGAGAACAACTATATCATAGCCGCAGTTTCCAATATAAAAGACATCACTACATACAAACAGCTTGAAGATGCTTTAGAGGAAAGCGAACAGAAATATCGAAATTTAATTGGTTTTAAAAATAAACCATTATGACCTTAAAGCACTATGGTTTAATAGGCCGAATAAACTACCTCGGGGCATAGCCCCAGAGGAATTAAACCTAAAGAGATTAAAAAATGCTTACTGCTATTTTAAGTAATCCGTTGATGCCCGGTTGCTCCATTTCTGTTGAGAAAAAATTACCATCAGCGGTTGCTACACCCGGGTCATACCAAGTTTTATTAAAGATATTTCGGATGTTTAAACTGGCAGTCACCCGGTTATCAAATAATTCTTTTGTTGTGAGAACAAAATTAGTGATAAAATAGCCATCTACTTTCCCTAGAGGATTCGTTATAGGAACAGATCGATCTCCTACCCAGTTTTCTATTATACATACCGAAAAAAGGTTTTCTATATGAAATACAACCCCTGCGTTGCCTTTAAATTTCGAAATGTTCGGAACATTAGTCTTTATAACTCCATTATTTTGCGTACTTTCAAGATAGGAAAAATTTAAAAATCCTGAAAAATACTCTTTAGGGAAAACATCTATTTTAGCTTCTAATCCTCTAGCCATAGATTTTCCAGCATTTTGAATTTGAAAGCGCCCATTTCCTGTGGAAGAGGTGGCAATAATATCAGTCAGATCATTTTGAAAGAGATTCGTTTGTAATACAAGCATGGGAATTGGAGTATAAATGATGTTCAATTCATAGGTGTTTATCTTCTCAGGTTTTAAATCTGGATTGGGGTCTCTAATTACTGAACTGCTGAATAATTCAAAGTTAGTGGGCGCACGGAAGGCACTTCCGTAAAGCAATTTTAGGGTTAACTGATCTGTGGGTTGATTCACAATACCCAAACGTGGGTTTGTCGTGCTGCCATAAACACTGTTTTTGTCAAACCGGACTCCCAAGGTAAAGTTGGTCATTTTCAAAAATTTAGTATTCAGAGCATATTGTGCAAACATTCCAACATTCGTCTGAATATTAAATTGCCTTGGTTTAAATGTTGCAAAAATATTGGAGATTGGGATGTAATCAATGGTCTCTGTGCGTGTATCTTGGTTTATGCCTCTAGAATTCAATTCTAGATTGTCCTGAAAGATCTGAATTCCTGCGGAAAGTTGATGCTGTTTTGTAGGAGTATAGCTTGCATGTATTGCGCCGGCAATGCGATTAGAATAATGGGCAAAGATATTTCTATTCACTTTGGTCCCATCGGGGGTTGTGTAATAAGCATATGACTTTTCTGATAATCCCGTTTCTCTAAATTGAATTCTCGACAAAATGGAAAAATTGGGTTTAGGGGTAAATTCACTTTGAATAAAAGAAGTTCTGAAATAGGTTTGATACAAGCTGGGTTTTTCCCCACGGATATCTTCGGGTAAAATCCCCAAATTTCCTATATTTAAATGGCCTTGTGAAGGGATGTTAAGAAGTTGCGTGGGACTGTTTAACGTAATGCCTGAACTTCCTGGTGTTTCAAAAATTCTACACCCTACTGTAGTTGTAAAGTGATTATAAATATAGGTCAATTGACTATTAAACGACCAAGCCTTATCAAGATAAGCTCCAGTGAAATTAGGGTGTCTATTACTATATTTAGGACCGTCTGAACTCAGCAAAGTACCAGAAATAATAAGGTCGAAGTGCGATTTATTTATACCCAGCATTACTTTATCGAAGGAGGTGTTGTAACTTCCAAATCCTTTTTGGTACTGTAATCCATTGACCTGCTCCCCTTTTTTGGTTATTATTTGAATCACTGTATTAAAAGCATTGGCACCATATAAAGCAGAGCCAGGACCTGAAATGATTTCTATTCTGTCAACATTGTGAAGACTATAGGCTGGGCCACCCATTTCAGAAGCTCCAAGAATACTGTTTTCAACGACCCCATCTATTATTAGCATAATTCGATTGTTTGACCCAGTATAGCCCCCCCTGAATGTCCTGATATTAGAATACCCTTCGAATTGATGTATAACATCAAATCCAGGAATATCCCGGAGCGCATCGTCAAGGTCTTCGTACCCTCTTTCTGCTATTTGGCGTGAGGTGATGACTTGGATTGTAGAGGGTGCTTCTGATGTTTTTTGTTCAAAGCGAGTTGCAGTGATAACGATTAAGTTCATCAGTTCTTCTAACGGCAGCTCCTTTAGAGAACCCATTTTTATAATGGAATCATTTTGAGCTTGTAAACAAAAAGAGGATATCAAAAGAAGAAGAGTGGTAACAAAAATTGTAACTCTTTTTGCCCTACCATTTACTTTCAGCGGGATGATTTTTTTGT
>CANHNG010000103.1 GCA_947461915.1 Flavobacteriaceae bacterium | reverse complement strand
TAAAAGATTTAGATAGTTAAAAACGGGTAGTGCAATACTACCCATTTTATTTATAATCTGTATTGTTAGCCTATTTCTCGGTTATCATTTTGTACTGAAATTACACTACTCTTTTTAAATTTTGATTTTAGAATCATCATATCCTCGCTGATTTTCTTGTCCAATATTTTAGCATAGTGCTGCGTAGTTTTAAGGCTGGTGTGCCCCAACATTTTGCTGACGGTTACCGCTAGTGTTGTACTACGTTTGCATCATTATAAAGAATACCTAAAAGCATTTAGCAACACTGAATGTTTATTTTTACATGGAAATATCCTAGAAACAACATTGTATTGCTTATGGATAGTCCTATTTTTATAATTTGAAAGAGACATTGTTTATTTTAATATTTCAATTCACTAAAATTTAGAATATTGAAAACAATCTAATCAATAATTTTCACTTAAAAACACTTATTGACAAAGGTTTAATCTAATTATTTATTCCAAAAAAAATACCATTTACGCTTAAATAAGACTCCCGTTTTAACTTGATTAATATTAATAAATTAACCAATAAATTATTTTGTAATATCAATATTTATTGATACGTTTACGTGCACGAAATTTTAAACTAAATCTTGTGAAATTTTAGAATTATAATATGAAAAAAAGT
Source organism: Flavobacteriaceae bacterium (assembly GCA_947461915.1). Lineage (GTDB taxonomy): Bacteria > Bacteroidota > Bacteroidia > Flavobacteriales > Flavobacteriaceae > Flavobacterium. Next base: position 5,805 of record CANHNG010000103.1, on the reverse strand, counting down.
CTTTTTTACCTATGTCAAACCATTGTTTTTTGTTTGTTTGTTTTTGGGCTTCATATAGCTTTTTCACAAACTAAAATTAATCCCAATCAAAAGATGAAAACACTTCCATTAAAATCAGAAGTTGATAATAAAAAAAAATCCGCAAAAAAAGGGATTACCTCGTTAAATCCAATCAAACTAGATGTATTGCAAATAAATTCAAATCTTGTGAACTTGACTTGGTCTGATAGCGCCCTTGAAGATGGATACACTATACAAAGAAAACCTAGTGGAGGTTTGTATACACAAATAGGTTCTGTCGGGACTAATGTAACTACTTTTAACGATGTTGCACCTTGTTTGAATTCTAATGATTTTATTGCAGCTGATCGATTTTCAGCTGTAAAACTCACTTCTAATATTAAGTTTGCAGATGTTACCAATTATAAAGGAATAGCCACATCACTTAATCTTGATGTCTATGAACCGGCTGATGACAACACTCAAGCCAGGCCTGTAATAATTTGGATTCACGGTGGTGGATTTAGAACAGGTTCATCAAAAACACAAGGTTATATTGTAAATTACTCCAACAGATTCGCAAAAAGAGGATATGTGTGTATTTCCATAGAATATAGACTACGAGATCGTTCAAGTATGCCAACTCAATCAGATGAATTTCCTGCGTTGCAAGATGCCGCAAGAGACGCAAATGCAGCCATTAATTGGGTGAAGACCAATGCTGCAACCTATAGAATTGATCCAAATTTGATTTTTATAGCTGGCGGATCTGCCGGTGGCAGAACTACCCAAACCGTTTGTCAATTTGACGGTCCAGACCCCACAGCGATATATGCGCCTGAAAATCAATACAAAAATGCTCTTTGGGACAAAATGGGTCTGATAGCCAATGCAACCCTTTGGGGAGGATTAGAGCCTGAAATGAGGGGATGGGTTTATCCTAGTCCTCCCTACTCTACCGCAAACTATCTTCAAGCAACTAACGTACCAACAATAGCAATTCACGGAGATGCTGATACCACAATACTTCCGCAAAACAGTATTGATTTAAACAATGCCCTTATTGCGGCAAAAGTGACAACTGAACTCCATATTATCCCCGGGGCTACACATAGTTGCCTTGGCAAAGAAGAAACTATTTCAGAATGGATAGCTGCATTTTTCGCAAAAGAATGGAGCAAAGTGAATGCCAAAGTAAATTCTTTTACCTATCGTGTTGTATCGAACAATACAACGGGGCATACCTATTCAAACGAAGCGTCAATGGAGTATTCTTCTAACTTAAACACTCCAAATTTTTCAAATAAAAATGACGTCTTGGTTTATCCAAATCCAAATGATTCCAGAAATATTTCAGTCAACTTAAAAGCGTTTCATTTGATGAATCAATTCGATGTTGCCATCTATTCATTAGAAGGTCAACAATTATTTTCAAAAAAATATCAGCCTACAGAGAATTTAAAAATAGAACTGAATTCAAAATTATCAAAGGGCATTTATTTGATTTCTTTGAGATCAGAAAAAACAAGTTTTACAAAAAAACTAATTATTAATTAGTCCTTTTATAGACTTAAATCGAGCTTTCCCAATTTTTTGATAAAATAAGATTAAGTTTATTTCCAAAGCAAAGAAGATTAAACTGAAGGTTTTCATTTCTTTTAAAATCTTTGAATCCTGTTAAATCAAGAAAATTGTTTTCATTTTTCCTATTTTTTATGAAAGACTAATTTTAGATTTAAAAAGTCTTAATAATACAACAAAAAAATTAAATACTCCATTCCGATTTGCATAGTAGGCTAATTGCAAGTTCGTATTTGTAAGCCATAGCAAATTCAAAGGGCAAGGCCATTAATTTATCTTTGAAATTATAACTCGGTGAGTATAATCAAAGTGCTCGATGTTAGAAAAAACTAACATCCTAATTCCCGCCATTGATTTAACAAAAATACAGTTCAAGTTCTAATTCCACTAGGTCAAATATCAGTTTCTGATGTGATTGTATTTTTTTATACTTAATTAGGAATTATTATTTCTCTTTTCAATACTATCTTTGCATAATTCTAATTATTGTTTTTTATCTAAAACAAACTATAAGTGGAAATCAAATAATTTAAATATTCGCTTTATTCTAATAAACAAGCTTTTCAAAAAATCCGAAACAGTGTTCAAAAAACATTTTGACCTATTTACATTGTTTAAAACAAATAAAAACTACCTGCATTATGACCATTAAAAAAATTGCAAAACTCGCTAACGTGTCCCCGGGTACAGTGGATAGAATCATTCACAATCGCGGACAGGTAAGCAAAGAAAACATAGAAAAAGTAAACGCAATCATAAAAGAATATGGCTACAACAAAAACATCTTTGCCAGTAATTTAGTCCTAAACAAAAAATATAAATTTGCCGTACTTATACTTCAAAATGAAAAGCCCGGATATTGGGATGCGCCTGTAGTGGGGATTAGAAAGGCTGAAGAGGAATTTGCTAAATTTGGCATAAGCATAGATTACTTTTTTCATAAGTATGATATCGAAAATTTCAACAAAATTGCTAGTGATATTTTAAAACTTGACTATGATGGATTGGTATTTGCTCCTGTATTTGAAAAAGAGGCTATTTCTTTTTTAACTGAATATAAGAAAAGAAACATTCCAACAGTACTGATTGATATTAATCTCCCACAAATCAAAGGTGTTGCCTACATAGGACAAGATTCATACAAGAGTGGTTTTGTAGCCGGAAAATTAATCAGTTATGGTGTTAAACAGGAAAGTAATGTGCTGATTTTGAAAATAACTGGACAGATAGAAGGCACTACACACAAAACCATTTTTGACTCACAAAGAACCAAGGGATTTTATTCTTACTTTAAAGAAAATACGTTACTGCCAAAATTTAACTTCACAGAAGTTAGTATAAAGGATTATGACAAAAACGGTTTAGCTATCGAAATGTTTACTGGAATTGATGGCGTATTTGTGCTGAATTCGAGAGTCCATATTATTGCTAAATTCATTAAAGAAAACGACCTGAAAGATATTCGTGTCGTAGGATACGATTTATTGAAACCTAATTTAGAGTATCTTAATGAAGGCACTATTGATTTCCTAATCAATCAAAAACCTGAAGAACAAGGTTTTTTGGCCATCAATTATCTTTATAAAAAATTAGTAGTCAAAGAACATGTAAAGGATATTAATTATACGACTGTTGAGGTTATCATAAAAGAAAATTATGTTAATACCATAGAAAATAATGCAACTCTAGCAGAGCCAGCTTACCTATTGGCAGAATAAAAAAGCTTGAGTGCTAAGCATATTATTTACCTTCCTACTACTTATAAAAAAACCTCGTATTACCGAGGTTTTTTATGTTTTACTAATAGAATAATTAAAAAAATATTTCTAATTTTTTATCACTTTTACAGTTCCTTTTTTACCTTCTGAAGTCACTTCAATGAAATAGGTTGATGGAGATAATCCGCTCATGTCTAATTTTGTTGAAGCAGTATTTGGATTTGAAGTTAAGACTTTTTTACCTAAAAGATTATAAACTGCCACCTTTGTAATTGGAGCGGTATGAGATAAAGTAATAGATTCTACTACTGGATTTGGATAATATTTAAAATTAACAAAATCTTGTTTTGTTGTTCCTAATGAAGCGGTCGGAACCACCTCGCCTGATGCTAAAATAGTTGCTCCAGTATATCCTTCAAATTTAATTTGGCTTAACTGTGCTGGAAGCAATCCTGGCAATAGTGTAGCAGCATCTGCGCTAACAAAAACTTTACCATTGCTCCCCGTTGCTCCTGCAGTTCCAGTCCAGCCTTTTATAGTTAAGGTTTTCGTAGGGTCCCAAAAATCAGCACTACTGTTTGCGAAAGCAATCGAATGCGATCCTAGACCTAGATTTAGTACTGCGTTATTGGTTACAGTCAAAATGCCAAAAGTTTCATTAAATCCTCCTGAGCTCAAAGTACCGGCTAATTCCAAGTTTGTTGTATCTAGAATTTTATCTGAGGCTGTCAAGGAAACCCCTGATGCACTTGAATTCGATATTTTCATTGCAAAACCTGGAAAATCGTTCCCAATAGTTTGAGCAGAAGTTCCGTTTAAATCGATAACACTTGAACCTGAATTAAATGGAGCACCATCTGCCGATAATGTTCCCGACACCGCAATTACAGCCGCTAAAAGATTTCGAGTGCCACCACCCGTAATATCTAAATTGGTATAATTTCCTTGGACAATGGCTTGAGTGGCAGTAAGTGTCTTATAGGAAACGGAAAATGGCCACGAAATATCAGCAGGCAAAGCCGAAGCTGCAGAGGAAGAGGAATAGGTCGTTATCAAAGCACCTGTCCCACTAACAGAACCAACCGCCAATAATTTGTTGCCCATAGCAAGGGTAGAACCATTAGCAATTGTCAAAGCACCTGCAACGCTTAATGTTCCAGGAGAGTTTCCGATTCCGATGGTATTGATGGTTAAATTTCCGTAAGAACCTGTTTGTATGGCCTGATCCGCTGCGCCATTATAAATAACCGAAGAAGCAGGTGATACTACATTAAGTGTTGGATAGGTAGCGGTATGACTAATAGTTAAACTAGAAGCCGCAGCTAAATCGATCTTTCCATTTAAAAAAGCAGTCGCCGGAATGGACAAGGCATTGGCATTTATTCCATCTCCTAATACTACTTTACTTCCACTTCCGTTAACCGTCCAATCGGAACCTATGGTAGCTCCCGTATTGAAAATCTTGAATATTTGATTGGGAGCGGCAAAGTCAGTTGGTTTCGTTCCTGAACCATTGGTATTGGCACCCCAATTACTTAATACCGCACAATCGGAATTAGCAGCAAGGTAATAGGCAGTTGAAGCTACTGAACCAACCGCAACCTTGTAATTATCTACAAAATAAGAATTGTTTAACGTGGTTCCATGAGAAAAAAGGAATCCAAAATTTGGCAAAGCTGCATCCACATGACCTGCAACATCGTCAACCTCGCCTATAGCTGCCACTGACAATGCTGAGGGATCTGGATAAGGCGTTGTGCCGATGGCAGAACCCTCATCTTTTTGATACATGTTCCATTTGTTGGTTCCAGGGTCATACGTTACTTTGATACTTGCTACATTTTTAAATGTTGCCAAAGCAACACCTGTAATCATAGGCGTCAAATTTAGAGTAGCAATCAGCCCATTTGAGAAACTGACCAAATCATAGGTGCTTTTGGTGCCTATTCCCCCCATTACTACCGCATACCCTTTAGCAGTTGGATCTGTTGGATTGGCATTGTCGCAAGCAATCACTGTGGCAACCCCCCATTGAAGAGCATCAAAACCACTCATAGTAGTTCCTGAACTTCTGTTATGGCGCATATTGAAAGCCCAAGTTACAAGTCCGGTATTGTTATGTAGGGTGGTTTTATAACTTGGTGTAACAGGCATCAAAGCCATCGCAAAAGTTTTTCCGGCAGTTCCTGCAGTTACTCCATTGATAATTTGAAGTCTGTAATCAGGAGCGGTTGTTAGTGATGTTTGAATAGCGGCTATTCCCGTCAGTGTGTTGGTGTAATTTACCGAAGGCGATCCTCCTGAAGAAAGAGGCCCTGCAACACCTCGATTAAAATCGTCACTAAAAACAGTGATTTGTTGCCCAAAGGCAGTCAAACTGCAGAATAGTAGTACCGCATAAGTTACAAAAGCAGGGAATGCTTTTGCATAAAAAAATGATTGTAAAGTTGTTTTCATAATCGAGGATTGTATTTTATAATAATGAGTTGTTAGACATCGTGTTCGT
>CANHNG010000102.1 GCA_947461915.1 Flavobacteriaceae bacterium | reverse complement strand
GCCCGTGGTTCTTGCGACGACAAGGGCCAAATGTATATGCACGTGAAAGCTTTGGAATATATGGTTCAATCGAATACTTTGCCTTGCAATGTCAAATTTATGATTGAGGGCGAAGAAGAAATTGGGTCCAAAAGTTTAAGTTGGTTTGTGGAACGCAACCAAGAAAAACTAAAGTGCGATGTAATTTTGATTTCGGATACAGGAATGATTTCCAACGAGCAGCCTTCCATTACTACCGGATTGCGGGGTTTGAGTTACGTAGAAGTGGAAGTGACGGGACCTAATCGCGACTTGCATTCCGGATTATACGGTGGTGCAGTTGCCAATCCCATCAACGTTTTGGCAAAAATGATTGCTTCGCTTCACGATGAAAACAACCACATTACTATTCCCGGTTTTTATGACAAAGTACAAGAATTGTCTCCTGAAGAAAGATCCGAAATGGCCAAGGCGCCTTTCGACTTGGAAGAGTATAAAAAAGCATTGGATTTAAATGACGTATATGGCGAAAAAGGCTATGTGACCAATGAAAGAAATTCCATCAGACCCACTCTGGACGTGAACGGAATTTGGGGTGGATATACTGGCGAGGGTGCCAAAACGGTCATTGCGAGTCAGGCTTTCGCCAAAATTTCGATGCGATTAGTCCCGAATCAAGATTGGGAGGAAATCACCGAATTGTTTACCAAACATTTCATCAGCATTGCTCCTGCCGGAGTAAAAGTCAAAGTAAAACCTCATCACGGCGGACAAGCCTATGTAACACCAACGGACAGCATTGGCTACCAAGCCGCCAATAAAGCCTATACAGAAACTTTTGGTGTTCCCGCAATTCCGGTTCGTTCTGGTGGAAGTATTCCTATTGTGGCTTTATTCGAAAAAGAATTAAAAAGTAAAACCATCTTGATGGGATTTGGTCTCGACAGCGATGCGATTCATTCCCCAAACGAACATTTCGGGATTTTTAATTACCTGAAAGGAATTGAGACGATTCCATTGTTTTATAAGTATTTTGTGGAGTTGTCGAAATAAATTGGGTTTGAATTTTATTCCGGATTATAACCCAAATAAGGCACCGATTGTTCCTTGAAAATAATACCATTTTCTTCGAGTTCTTTCAAAATGGGTAAATACACTTCCTTACGGATAGGGATCTGAACTCCTGGTGTTTTAATCTTTCCGTTTAAGATCAGCAATGTTGCCATTGCAACGGGTAAACCAACTGTTTTCGCCATGGCGGTATAGGTTTGGTCTTCGCCAATACACACCATTTTGGAATCGATTTGCTGTTTTTTGCCGTTCAATTCATAACCAAATTTATGGTACATCACAATCATATCCTTCTCTTTGGGCTGCAGTGTCCAGCTGTCAGTAAGAATTTTTTCGAGAATTTGGGCAGGAGTGGCATTTTTTAGACCTACTTTTTTGTTGGGATTGAACAAATCCAACTCCAAAAGTTTATCCCACATGATATCGTCTTGGTCGATTTTTAAAATCAAACGCATCTTGATTTCGACAGAATCCGTTGGATGATAGGGCAGAAAGGAATTCACAAATTGGCGGTAACTCATGCCTTCAGAGCCTTCCATAACATAGCTGTCATCGGTCATCCCTAGTTGCACAAACATATTCCAAGCCTTGGAAAAACCTACCCTGCGAATGGTTCCTCTATATAAAGTAAGGATATTTTTCAAGCCATAAATATCCAAATACTTCAACGAATCCCGATTCGAATAGGCTTCAAATCTGCCGTAGCCTTCGACTTCCAGAAATTCAGTTCTTCGGAATAAATTCCAATACGGAATGTATTTATACGTCCCTTCTTGGATGAATTTTGCCGCTCCGCCCTGTCCGGCAAGAACCACATTTCGTGGCGCCCAAGTAAATTTATAATTCCACAAATTCGTGTCTGATTCCGGAGCAACTAGACCTCCACAAAACGATTCGAATAAAAGCATTTTTCCGCCTTTTTCGATAATTTCATTGATTGTTTTCATGGCACTCATGTGGTCAATTCCGGGATCAAGACCAATTTCATTCATGAAAATCAAATTGTTTTCTTTGGCCAAAGCATCTAATTCCTGCATAGCATCATTCACATATGAAGCGGTAACCAAATGTTTTTTGTAAACAATACAATCCTTGGCAACTTCAATATGTAACTGGGCTGGCAACATTGAGACAACAATATCCGCTCTTTGAATGGCCGAATATCTTTGGGTTGCGTCAGAAATATCTAAAGCAATTGGAGTTGCATTAGGGTGATTGTTGGTTTTACTTTGCGCCAATTCCAATGATAAATCAGCAATGATAAGATGCAGATTCTCTACGTCTGACTTATTTAGAAGATATTGAATTAGCGACGAAGCCGATCTTCCTGCTCCAATGATTAGAATAGTTCTCATGGACGAGTAATTATAACACAAATATACACAATCGTTATACTTATCACAAGCGCAGAGGACGTAGACAAAAATGTTTTTTCCAGATTCGGCGGATTAGATTTTATTTTACACCAATAGAATGATGTTAAGAGAAACTATCTTTAAAACTGCTTTTTCATTAAAGAAATATGAGATACTTTTGTGTCCAAATAAATCACAAAATGGACAAAAAAATAATTTCTACTGGGGCTTTTTTAGGAATGATAGCTATCATTTTAGGGGCATTTGGCGCTCATGCTTTAAAAAAAGTGCTGTCCATGGAAGAACTTTCCACATTCGAAACAGGTGTTCGATACCAAATGTACCACGCATTCTTTTTGCTTTTCATTGGAATGATTAACGATTTGTCCCAAAAAGCAAAAAAAATCATTTATAACTTGGTTCTTTTTGGAGTTCTTTTGTTTTCCGGCTCCATTTATGTATTGGCCACAAATAGTCTTACTTCTTTTGATTTTAAAGTAATCGGATTCATAACTCCCATTGGGGGATTGCTGTTAATACTGGCTTGGGTCGTTTTGCTGCTCCATTTTATAAAGAAAAAAGCATAACTAAACTGGCAATCGGATACAATTTTCTTGTAAACACGCTAGGTCAATTGACCAAAAACAAATCACTGGCCATTCCGTCAGTCAAAAACTTGCCTTTTTTAGTTGCTTTTAGAACATTTTCCTCAATAGAAAGCAAATTGTCCTCAAGGAATTTTTGTGCTTGATTGGTAAGATATTCCAAATAAGTTGTGCCAAATTCGTTCTCGATTCTATCCAAAGAAACGCCCCAAATGGTTCGTAAACCCGTCATAATATATTCGTTATAACGATCGGCCTTAGATAAAATTTCGGTTTCACAAGGCAATTTATTTTCATTCAATGATTTTAAATAAATGGTATTATTCGAAATATTCCAGCTTCTAGAAATTCCATCATAACTATGCGCCGAAGGGCCAATTCCAAGGTACTTTTTCCCCAACCAATAGGCCGAATTATTCTTCGAGAAATAATTCTCTTTCCCAAAATTCGACAACTCATAATGGATAAAACCATTTTTTTCGAGCATTTCGACCAAAATCTGGAAATGTTCTTCGGCCACCTCGTCTTTGGGTTGGGCAATTTTTCCAGTTTGGATGAGTTTATGCAAGGCCGTTTTAGGCTCGACCGTCAAAGCATAACTCGAAATGTGAGGAACGCCAAAAGACAGGGCTGTTTCGATATTTTGCTTCCATTTTTCATTGCTCATTTGCTTCGCCTGTTTACCATTCTGGCTCGAGTCAGGAATTCCGTAAATCAAATCAATTGAAATATTGTCGAAGTATTTTGTTGCTTCTTCGAGACATTTCTTGGCTTCCGCCGAATTATGCGCACGATTCATCATCGTCAAATCTTCTTCAAAAAAAGATTGAATCCCAATGCTTAATCGGTTGATTCCAATCGATTTGTAATCCTCGAAAATGGTTCTCGACTGCGCTCGAACTGACAAACTAATCAAATCATCCGGATTGGCTTCGAGCGTGATTTCCGGATTTTCGGCAACAGTAAAGTTTTTATAAACTTCATCAATCAAAAATCTCAAATCTGAAATCTGCAATATTGAAGGCGTTCCCCCGCCGAAATAAATGGTTTCTATTGTCTCATTTTCAAATTTCTTTTTTCGCATTCGAATTTCCTTGGCCAAAGCCAAGACCATCTCATCCTTTTTCTTCATTGAGGTCGAAAAATGAAAGTCGCAATAGTGGCACGCCTGCTTGCAAAAAGGAATATGGATGTAGATTCCGCTCATAAATTAGTGGTCAGTTTTAAGTAGTCTTCAGTGTTCAGGTTTTAGTATTCAGTAGTATCTGCTGAATACTAAAAATAAGCTCACTAGCCACTATTTTTTACTCCAAACTTCTCTGGATTTAGTATCATATAATTAATAAGTTTACCTATTTCTATACTTTCCGAAGTAAGTTCTTGAAGAATTGTCTCGGAGATATATTTACAAGCAAATGCAAAATCTAACCAAACTAGAGTTTCTGAGTTTTCGCCATCTGAGTCGGTTAATTTACTATGAAAATGTTTTGGATAAATTCTCTTTCTATACGATTCTGCTATTGTAACAGGAACGCTTCTTGAAGAACGTCTAATTTGATCCGTCAATGAATAGGTTTCTTCTTTTGGAAATGTTTTTGTAATTTCAAAAATTCTCATCGCTAACGAAAATGATTTTTTATAAGCTAATAAATCTTGAAATCTCATACATATGTTTTTTAATTGCAAATTCTATTCTAGCTCAATACTGGATACTATATTCTGACTAACACAACTGAACACTAAAAAACTGAAAACTGATTACTTTCCCACTCGTTCTTCATTCTGCTTCACAAAAGCGTCCCAACCCGTATAGCTTTTTGCACCAACGACTTTTCCAGAATTAAAAAAATGACAAACTGCAGCCGCCAATCCATCGGTGGAATCAAGATTTTTTGGTAATTCCTTCAATCCTAATAATTGTTGGAGCATTTTGGCCACTTGTTCTTTGCTGGCGTTTCCGTTTCCGGTGATTGCCATTTTTATTTTTTTGGGTTCGTATTCCGTAATAGGAATATCTCTCGAAAGTCCCGCCGCCATTGCCACGCCTTGTGCTCTTCCTAACTTTAGCATTGATTGCACATTTTTGCCAAAGAAAGGTGCTTCAATAGCGATTTCATCGGGATGGTGCGTGTCGATTAACTCGATAGTACGTTCGAAAATGATTTTCAGTTTTTGATAATGGTTGTCGTATTTAGACAATTGCAATTCGTTGAGTTGAATAAAATGCATGTTTTTCCCTACTACTTTTATCAATCCAAAACCCATAATTGTGGTTCCGGGGTCAATTCCTAATATGATGCGTTCGTTTGTCATTTTATAGTATCAAAGACTCAATGTTTATTGTTTTTAATGGAAAATAGGATTATTCTGTTTTAGTGATGTATCCATTGGAGGCCAACCATTTCTCGCAGGCATTTGGCCAATTAATGTTTGTTTCTTGAACACCTAAACCAAAGCCGTGGCCTCCATTTTCATAAATATGCATTTCTGCCGGAATATGGTTTTGTTTTAATGCTAGATAATAATTGATGCTGTTTTCAACAGAAACAGACTTGTCGTCTGTTGCGTGTACTAAAAATGTTTTAGGGGTAAGACTATCGACCCTTTTTTCATTCGAATACTTTTCAATCCTATCAATACTTGGCATTGTCCCCAACAGATTTTTTTTTGACCCTTGATGCGCAATTCTATCTTGCATTGAAATTACGGGATAAATCAAAATGGAAAAATCGGGACGGGCAGTCGTATTGTCTATTGGAATGTATACCTTTTCATTAAATTGAGTGGATAAAGTCGCGGCCAAATGTCCTCCTGCCGAAAATCCCATGATCCCAATTTTGTTTGAATCCAAATGCCATTTCACTGCGTTGCGTCGAATTATTCTTATCGCTTCTTGTGCGTCTTGTAGTGGACCAATAGATTTTTCAGTCATAATCAAATCACTCGGCAATCGGTATTTTAGTACAAATGCGGAAATTCCCAGGCCATTGAACCACTTCGCTATTTTATACCCTTCCTTATTGATTGCCAAATGATCATAACCGCCTCCGGGACAAATAACAACCGAGGTTCCATTTGCTGTTTTGGAATCTGGCAAAAAAAGTGTCAATGTTGGTTGAGAAACTTTACTGATTCCTTTTACAACTCCTTGTTCATCATATGAAACTTCTTCTTTATAGTCAACGGATTTAATAGCTCCCGGTACTTTAGTCCATATAGGAATGGTCTGGTTTTGTGAAAAAACGGAAACATTAATGCCAAAAAACAAAACAATCAAAACAAATTTAGCACAACTATTTTTACCCCTATATTTTTTCATAAAATTCGACATCTACTTTTTATACAAATCTAATTCTTTTGTTGCATCTACTTCAAAAAATTTATTTTATAAATTTCAGAAATAATAGGCATAAAAAATCGGTAACTGTAATTTTCAAAGTGCAGTGTTTTATGAATTGGAATTCGTTTGCCGCTTTTTAATTTGTTACTTTGCAAGTATGATTTCAATATCCCTCAAGGCAAAGCAAT
>CANHNG010000101.1 GCA_947461915.1 Flavobacteriaceae bacterium | reverse complement strand
GGGATTGAGTTGAGTTTAAATTAGCATCCGAAAAATAATGCAACAGCGGCATCAAATATTCTCCTTGATGCGCCAAGGTATTTTTGTCCAAATGATTGATGTCATCCTGAGCCGTGTGGTAATTGTAATGCCCATCTATAAAGGCAAAATTGTAGCCTTGAATATTGCCGTTTTTTCTAAAAACTGTCAAATCAGTATCGTTGGGCAACATTTTGTAAATGCTGTACATTAGCGAATTGGAAACTGGAAATTTTGGATTTGCTTCCGCGAATTCTTTGACCAATCCGGCATTTCCAGTATTGGTTTCCATCAACATATAACTGGGGCCAGAACTTCCTCGTGCTTCAAAATTCAGCACCAAACCAATTTCCTTTGCCCATTTGTGTTCGGTGACGAAAAGCGCCGCGCCATTCAATCCCAACTCTTCGGCATCCGAAAACAGAATAATAATGTCGTTTTTGTGGGCTGTTTTATTGTACACAAAAACACGAACACTTTCCAAGATTGTCGCTACGCCAGAACCTGCATCACTGGCACCGTGAGAAAAAGAATGTGGCGCGCTATCATAATGAGAAAGTAAAAGCAAAGCTTTGTCGCTGTTGCTGCCTTTTATTCGAGCCAAAATATTTTTGCATTTGGTCAAAGTTCCCCAATCCGAAAAAGCAAAACCTTCTTGAACGGAAGTTTCCAAACCCAGATTCTGCAATTCTTTTACCAAATAATGGGCCACCACCTCATGATTTTCTGAACCTACGAAATGCGGTTTTTGAGAAATGTTCTTGACTTGTTCCAGTGCTCTTTTGGTTGAAAACTCAGAAAGTGGAACTTCATCGTCGGTTGTTCCTTGCGGCATCATGGTGGCGAAAACAAATCCAAGGATTCCGAGGATAAATAGTATGGATAAAAAGGAAGAATAGCTTTTTTTCATTGGGATAGAATTGGGGGCTAAATTTCTTTTTTGACAAGTAAATAATAGTCGTCATCCAATAAGCGATAGCCTTGGTCGTAAACAAAATAGTAGGTGTTTCCGGTTTTGGTTTCCAAAATATTGGTAAAAAATTCAAAATCGAAACCCTTGCTCAAGAGTTTTGATTTAGTGGTTTTTCCTTTTCCATCGACATTCAAGGCCGAAAGAATGCGGTAATTTTTGCGCAATTTATTATTGACATTGCGCATAAAATTAGTGCTGTCTTTATTTATTTTGTTGTTGTAGGCATTGCGACAGCCGTCGCTACAAAACTTTTTGTCCTCGCGACCCACAATTTTTTCTCCACATTCTAGGCAGGTTTTGTCCATAGTTTTTTGTTTTTCTTAAAATTGGCCTTTGTATGCTAACGCTTGTTCAATATGCGCCACATGATGATTGCAATGCCAGGCATAAACCCCAATAATTTCGTCTAAACAAAATATTTTGAGGTTTTCTGGATGGAAAAATTGGCGTTTTAATTCTTTTGAACCAAAAGATTTCAAGAGCAAAACCCAACGGGTGTGAACGCCTTCGATGATTTGAAGGGAAGGCAAAATATCATCTGAATTGCCATCGGCGAGTTCTGCCCATTTAGCTTCTTCGTATGGTTTTATCGTGGGAATATCTTCGGTCAAAGCCAGTTTGAATCGGATAAAACTATTGATATGACTGTCGGCACAATGATGCACCACTTGTTTGATGTTCCAACCCTTTGGTCGATAGGTCCAATTCAGTTCTTCAACAGAAAGGGTTGAAGTCAGTTTTTTTATTCTCGAAGGGAAATTTTCAATAATTGAAATCCAAGTTTCCAAATCATTTTCTGATATTGAATCTGGGTTTTGAAATTTTCCTATCGGGAATTTTAGTTTTTCGAGATTGAAATTGTTTTTCATCATTGCGGGATCAATTCTTTTAAAATCAATCAAATATAAACAAATTTTTCCATTTACAAACGCTTACAAATAGTTACAACCGAAAGTAAGTAGTTATCTACCGAATAAATTTTTAGAGTCGTCGCATCTTTGCCCTGTTGATTGGAACGAACCATTCAACAAACGATAACTAACAATTTAAATTTACACGCCATGAATGCATTAAGAAACAAAGTTCAGTTAATTGGACACGTAGGACAAGATCCAGAAATCAAAAACCTTGATGGAGGAAAAAAAGTAGCTAATTTGACTATTGCCACCAACGATAGTTACAAAAATGACAAGGGAGAGAAAGTGGAACAAACCGAATGGCATAAAGTGGTAGCCTGGGGGAAAACTGCCGAAATCATCGAAAAATACGTAACCAAAGGCAAAGAAATTGCCATAGAAGGCAAACTCACTCACAGAAGTTATGACGACAAGAATGGCGAAAAACGCTATATTACCGAAGTGGTGGCAAATGATGTGCTATTATTGGGAAAATAATCCAAACAGTGTATACCAAAAAGGGTTTCCAGCAATGGAAACCTTTTTTATTGACTTTTCTCAACTTTTGATAAAAATTCAAAAAGCACAAAACCGGCTTGCTATTGCAAGCGCTTTAAAATATCGGTCATCTTTTCAAAAGAACTGAAGTTTTCGTGCTCCACCGTATGGTCAATTCTTTCGTACGCCCAAGTGGTGTGAAACGGAACATGCACCGCGTGTCCGCCAATGGCCAAAACCGGCAACACATCCGATTTTAAGGAGTTTCCAATCATCAAAAATTCCTTGGGTTGTATTTCCAATCGTTTGACCAAATCCAAATAATCTTTTTCCTGCTTGTCCGCCATTACTTCGATGTGGTGAAAATAATGACCCAAACCCGAATTGTGTAACTTTCTGCGTTGGTCCAATAAATCGCCTTTGGTCGCCACAACGAGCTTGTATTTGCCATGTAGGGCAACTAAAGTTTCTTCAACACCCTCTAATAAAACAATTGGTATTTCGAGTAATTCTTTCCCATATTCGATTATTTTTTCAATAATTTCGATAGAAATAGTGTTATTAGAAATTTTCATCGCCGCTTCAATCATCGAGAGAATATATGCCTTGATGCCGTAACCGTAGATTTTCAAATTGTCGATTTCAACTTTGAAAAGTTCTTGCGAAATCCCCTGATGGGACAAATAATCGCTCATCAAACCACAGAATTTTTGTTCCGTTTCTATGAAATACGTTTCGTTGACAAACAGGGTGTCGTCTGCGTCGAAAGCGATTACTTTTAGGTTCATTTTTATTTCTTAATTTATCGTTTCTCCATTAGAAACGCCATCCACATCAGGATTCACGAAAACCAATTTTCCATCCGCATTATTCGTCATCAAAATCATTCCTTGACTTTCAACGCCGCGAAGATTTCTTGGAGCCAAATTCACTAAAACCGTCACGCGTTTTCCGATGATATCTTCAGGCGAAAAACTCTCGGAAATCCCAGAAACAATGGTGCGAACGTCAATTCCGGTGTCGACTTTCAAAATCAATAGTTTGTTGGCTTTTGGCATTTTTTCAGCTTCCAGAATCGTTCCCACACGCAAATCCATTTTGGAAAAATCGTCAAACTGAATTAATTCTTTTTGTGGTTCGGCCACTTTATTTTCTGCGATATTGGCAGTTTTTGTGGCTTCCAATTTGTCGATTTGTTTCTGGATTTCCTCGTCTTCAATTTTGGCGAACAGTAATTCGGCTTCGCCAATTTGATGTCCAGCAGGAATTAAATCCGAGTTATCAGCAACGTCGTTCCAGTCGATTTTGTCATCAATTTTAAGAATTCTTGACAATTTTGTAGCGGTAAAAGGCAGGAAAGGTTCGCAAAGTGAACTCAAAGCAGCGGCAATTTGCAAAGCCACATACATTTGGGTTTGCACACGAGCTGAATCTGTTTTTATCATTTTCCAAGGCTCTTCGTCGGCAAGATATTTATTTCCCAAACGGGCCACATTCATCAATTCGCCCAAAGCTTCACGGAATCTGTAACGTTCCAAAGAACTCGAAATCACAGCTGGGTACGCTTTCAGTTCGGTCAAAGTCGCCGTATCTACTTCAGAAAATTCATTTGGACTTGGAACGATTCCCTCGTAATATTTGTTGGTCAAAACCACCACACGATTGATGAAATTTCCAAAAATCGCCACCAATTCATTGTTGTTTCTCGCCTGAAAATCTTTCCAAGTAAAATCATTATCCTTGGTTTCTGGCGCATTCGACGTCAAGGCATAGCGCAAAACATCTTGCTGGTTCGGGAATTCTTCCAAATATTCGTGCAACCAAACCGCCCAATTTTTAGAAGTTGATAATTTGTTTCCTTCCAAGTTCAAGAACTCATTGGCAGGAACATTATCCGGCAAAATATAACTTCCTTCGGCTTTCAACATTGCAGGAAAAATGATGCAATGAAAAACAATATTGTCTTTCCCGATGAAATGAACCAATTTTGTATCTTGATCTTTCCAGTACGGTGTCCATTCTTTTCCTTCACGTAAAGCCCATTCTTTCGTAGATGAAATGTAGCCTATTGGCGCGTCAAACCAAACGTATAATTTTTTTCCTTCGGCACCTTCAACCGGAACGTCAATTCCCCAATCAAGGTCACGAGTTACCGCACGAGGCTCCAATCCGCCGTCAATCCACGATTTTACCTGTCCATATACATTGGGTTTCCAATCATTTTTATGGCCAACAAGAATCCATTCTTTCAAGAAATCTTCATAACGATCCAAAGGCAAAAACCAGTGTTTCGTCGATTTCATAATCGGGGTCTCTCCGGTAATGGTCGATTTTGGATTGATTAAATCGGTAGCATTTAGCGTCGAACCGCATTTTTCACATTGATCTCCATACGCTTCTTCATTGCCGCAGCGTGGACAAGTCCCAACAACAAAACGGTCTGCCAAAAATTGGTCAGCTTTTGCATCATACAATTGCTCGGTCACTTCCTCGATAAAATCACCTTTATCATATAACGTTCTAAAAAATTCAGAGGCCGTTTCGTGATGAATCTTGGCCGAAGTTCTCGAATAATTGTCAAACGAAATTCCAAAATCCGAGAACGATTTCCGGATAATTCCATCATATTTATCAATTACTTCCTGAGGTGTAACGCCTTCTTTTTTGGCCTTCATCGAAATCGCAACACCGTGTTCATCGCTTCCGCAAACAAACAAAACGTCTCTTCCTTGCAATCTTAAATAACGAGAATAAATATCCGAAGGCACATAAACCCCCGCCAAATGCCCAATATGAATGGGTCCGTTTGTATAGGGCAACGCCGCCGTAATGGTATATCTTTTTGGATTCTGTAACATAATAGAATTTAATGAAGTGCAAAAATAAGTAATTATTATTTGTCATTGCGAGGAACGTGGCAATCGAGGCTAGGAATCTCGTTAACAATGTCAATTCTTCATTCAAAAAGCAGAAATTTTCCAAAGCTTCCAGCCTTCATAAGGCTGGAAGCTTTGGATTCGAAATCTCAAAAACTTTGTCTCATTTCTAACAAACATTTCCTTAAATTTGCTACCGTTATTATAAAAGGTAGCGTTTAAAAAATCAGGATATGTTACAAATTGCGTTTATTAGAGAAAATCAGGAAAAAGTGATAGCCGCTTTGGCAAAAAGAAATATGGATGCCACAAGTGTTGTTCAAGAAGTGGTGCAACTGGATGAGCGCCGTCGCGCCACACAAGTGGAGTTGGACGGAATTTTATCTGAATCTAATAAATTATCAAAGGACATTGGCGAATTGATGAAAAATGGCGAAAAATCAAAAGCAGCTATTCTTAAAGAAAAAACAGTTTTGTTAAAAGAAAAAAGCAAAGAATTGTCTGAAACTGCCGAACAATTGGCCGCGGAACTTTTAGAAAAACTATATACTTTACCCAATCTTCCAGCCGACAGTGTTCCCGAAGGAAAAACGCCCGAGGAAAACCTAAACGTTTTTGAAGAAGGCGATATTCCAGTTTTGCACGAAGGAGCTCAACCCCACTGGGAATTGGTAAAAAAATACGACATCATCGATTTCGAATTAGGAAACAAAATTACTGGCGCGGGATTTCCGGTTTACAAAGGAAAAGGAGCCAAGTTGCAACGTGCCTTAATCAACTATTTCTTGGATAAAAACACGGCTGCGGGTTACAATGAAGTTCAGGTTCCACACATGGTCAATGAAGCATCGGCTTATGGAACGGGACAATTGCCCGATAAAGAAGGGCAAATGTACCACGACGCCACCGATAATTTATATTTGATTCCAACAGCGGAAGTTCCAGTGACAAATTTGTTTAGGGATGTAATTTTAGCTGAAAACGAATTGCCAATTTTAACTACGGCTTACACGCCTTGTTTCCGTCGTGAAGCCGGTTCTTATGGCGCTCACGTTCGTGGATTGAACCGTTTGCACCAGTTTGACAAAGTTGAAATCGTGCGTATCGAACATCCTGACAAATCCTATGAAGCCTTGGATGGAATGGTTGCTCACGTTAAAAACATTCTTCAAGAATTGAAATTACCGTATCGAATATTGCGTCTTTGTGGCGGTGATATGGGTTTCACATCGGCTTTGACCTATGATTTCGAAGTGTATTCTACGGCTCAAGAGCGTTGGTTAGAAATCAGTTCGGTTTCTAATTTTGAGACTTTTCAGGCGAATCGTTTGAAATTGCGTTTCAAGG
>CANHNG010000100.1 GCA_947461915.1 Flavobacteriaceae bacterium | reverse complement strand
TACTCTAATCCGGTCAAACATTTTTATGACCAAACTACCCAAACTGTCACAAAATTAATTACACGCAACAAAAACAGACTGGTAAAAGAAATTTTTCAAAGCAAGGAATTGATGCTTTTACTAGCTATTTCCACCAGAAGGGATTTGGATGAAATAGAAAAGAAAAAGGTAAAAAAACAATTATTGGACATTTGTAAAACCGTTCCGTCTTTAACTATATTCTTGCTTCCAGGCGGAAGTTTGTTACTCCCTATCTTAATCAAATTTATACCTAGGCTTTTACCTTCTGCTTTCAATGAAAACCTGGAAGAAAACGAATAAAAAAATCGCCCTAAAGCGATTTTTATTAAAATTTTAATTGGTACACTTTGTCCAAATCCTTGTCAGAACTTATGTTGACTTCCAAATCGGTTACGAAACCCGAATTTAAACCATAAGCCCATCCGTGAAGTGTTAAATCTTGCCCGTTTTTCCAGGCAGACTGTACGATAGAGGTTTTAGCCAAATCAAATACTTGCTCTTTCACATTAACTTCTACGAAAGTATTGAACCGATCAGTTTCGTTTTCAATAGAATCTAAAAAGGCTTGATGCAAACGATACACATCTTTTATATGACGAATCCAGTTATCTATTATACCTATTGACATATTATTCATAGCTGCCTGTATACCTCCACAACCATAATGGCCACATACAATAACGTGTTTTACTTTTAAGACATTGACTGCGTAATCCAATACACTTAACATATTCATATCACTATGAACTACCATATTGGCAATGTTTCGATGCACGAAAACTTCACCAGGTTTCGCCCCAACAATCTCATTTGCGGGAACTCTACTATCTGAACATCCAATCCATAAAAGTGGTGGGGTTTGACCTTTTGCCAAATCTTGAAAATAATTTGGATCCTTTGCCAAAGAATCTTCCACCCATTTTTTGTTATTATCTAATATTTTTTTGTAAAAATCACTCATTTTTTATTTATTTTAAAGTCTATTATGACATCCATGCAATAGGAATCCTAATCCTGTTTTTATTATGTACAAGTAGGAGCTGCTTTCATCCGATTTTTATAGCATTAAATCTAGCGATTTATTTTCTACTTTTCCATTTATATTTGGGCTAATTTAAAACAAAAATAGTAAGAACTATAATAATAAATTAAATTGATTGTTTTTATATTTGCATCACAAAATACTATATAATGACAATTACCCAACTGCAATATGTTTTGGCTGTTGCCGAACACAAAAATTTTACTCTTGCCGCTGAAAAATGTTTCGTGACCCAGCCTACATTGAGTATGCAAATTCAAAAAATTGAGGAGGAACTTAACGTTTTAATATTCGACAGAAGTAAAAAACCTATTCAGCTCACTGCTATTGGACTAAAAATTGTAAATCAAGCCAAAAACATAGTTAATGAAGCTGGGAAAATAAAAGATATTGTTGAATATCAAAAAGGATTTATAGGTGGCGAATTCCGATTGGGAATAATCCCCACCATTACGCCTACACTTTTGCCCATGTTTTTGAATAATTTCATAAAAAAATATCCAAAAGTAAATCTCATCATTGAAGAATTAAACACCGATGAAATTATTCTTCGTTTGAAAAATGGTCATCTTGATGCAGCAATTGCCGCCACACCATTAGAAGATGAAAAAATTAAAGAAATCGTCCTATATTATGAACCTTTCGTAGCTTATATTCCTTCGGATCATATCGCTTCACAGAAAAAGGAAATTGAAATTTCTGACTTAAATATAGATGATATTTTATTGCTACAGGATGGGCATTGTTTTCGGGATAGTATTTTAAATTTATGCAAAAACCAAGAGATTGCCACCAGAAATACATTCCAACTAGAAAGCGGCAGTTTTGAAACTTTAATTAAATTAGCAGACGAAGGATTAGGAACAACACTTCTGCCCTATTTGCATACTTTGGATTTGAAGGAAAAAGACAAATTAAAATTAAGGCATTTTAAAGAACCCAAACCAGCTCGGGAAGTGAGCCTAATTTATCCAAAGAGCGAATTAAAAATACATATTATTGATGCGCTACGAAACACGATTTCAGGAGTGATAAAAGGGGCAATTGCTTTTCATAATGTTCAAATTATTAGCCCAATTCAAAAGAAATAAATAAAGAGACTAAACAATATCGGGACTCCTTTTTTTTACTAATTCACAATGCTTAAATACTGCTTAAGTTCAGGTCTGCCTTTTGTGAAATTTTCCAGCCAATTTTTTAATTTTTCGATTTCGTAAGGCAACAAATTTTTATTTGCTTTTCTCAATTCCTTGCAAAAAAGTAAAGGGTCAATGCTAACTTTTTCAAGTACAATTTTCGTGTAATCATATATCATTCTATAAGGCATAACAAAAAGATTTAGGGTTATCTCAGTATAAAGATAGAATAATCAAACATTAAATACAAAATAAATTCACAAAAAAATACGATTAAATACGATAAAACCGGTTTATTTACATATTTTTTATTTATTTATAAGAAATAGATTAAATATGTTATTTATTGCAGGGTAAATAAAATAGAATCTCATCTAGAGTAGAAATCAAAAAAGAACCATTAAGGTTCTTTCTATTTTACTTGTTTACAATTATAAGACATTGTTTTAATTCTGGTTTTTCAATTACAAAGTGCAGTAGCCATTCTCGCAACAACTCCAACTCAAAGGGCAATAATGCTTTTATTGCCTTTTCTAATTCTTTGCAAAAAAGCATAGGATCGAAACTCACTCTTTCGAGCACTGATTTTGTGTAATCAAACATTATTTTCGACATAAAAAATTAAGATTTGGGTTAGAACTTGAAAAGAAACTATTGTAAAAAATAGGTTTAAATTTTGATACATTTCACCTGATTAAGTAACGCATCACCTTTATTTATTATTGCACAAAAAAACCAAAAGATTAAAATTTTATGGCTCGAAACATTTCCCGCTTTCCTGGCGGTCCTGCCAGTTTTTCGACCGTAAAACCTACTTCCATCATGCTTCTTTTTATCACTCCGCGAGCCGCATAAGTGACCAATATGCCCTTTGGATTAAGTGCCTTGTACATTTTTTCGAAAATAGCCGTACTCCACAATTCGGGTTGTACCCTATAGCCAAAAGCATCAAAATAAATCAAATCAAACTTTTCTAAATCATCAATGTCCTGAAAAAATTGATTCCTTTTGGTGAATATAAAATCATTTCTTAAAATAATTTGTTCTTCCCACTTGGATTCATGTATCTTCTCGAAAGTGGCACTATCATTTTCAGCACCCAAAGCCGTAACATAATTCATCAATAGTACTTCTTCTGGCGAAATAGGATAGGCTTCCACCCCAACATAATCAATACTTTGGTTTAGTTTTTGTGATTCTAAAAAAGTGATAAAAGCATTCAATCCTGTTCCAAATCCAATTTCTAAAATAGAGACGGTTTTGTTTTCAAATAAGCTTAGTCCATTTTTTATAAAAACATGCTGGGCTTCTTGAATGGCCCCAAATTTAGAATGATAGCATTCGTCCCACTCTTCGATATGGATGGTGGTAGAACCGTCATGGGTTTGTATAATCTCTCTTTTCAAAATTTATTTCTGGTGTTTCAGGATATCTAATAGTGCGTATTGTCCAAATTTAACTAAAAACAAATCTATTTGACCATCAAAAATTGATTTTTTTTAGATATTCCATAAAATTATGGTTGCTTTTTTCATTATTTTTTTTGAATAAACAAAACGCATTCAAATGCTGTAATTAATGTCTTTTTAGCAAGTATTTCAACGATTTTTATTTAATTTTGCAAAAGACAAATTGTCGAATGCGATTGCGACGTTTTTAAATTCAATCTTACTATATTAAATACACCATCATTAATATGAGTGCAACACAAACCAACAAAATTGAAATAATTAAAACTGCCACTTCAAAAATAAATGAAGTTGATTTTGATAATTTGAGTTTTGGGGCTGTTTTTACAGATCATTTATTGGAGTGCGATTACACAAATGGGGAGTGGCAAAAACCAATCATCAAACCGTATGCTCCGTTTTTATTAGATCCTTCCGCTAAAGTTTTTCATTATGGACAAGCCATCTTTGAAGGAATGAAGGCTTATAAAGATGATCAAGATGCTATTTGGCTTTTTAGACCCGATGAAAACTTCAAACGCTTTAATAATTCTGCCATAAGAATGGCAATGCCTGAAGTTCCTGAATATGTTTTTATGGAAGGCCTGAATCAGTTGTTGCAATTAGACAAGGAATGGGTTAAAAAAGGGAAGGGAAATTCACTTTACATTAGACCCTTTATGATTGCTACCGGAACTGGGGTAATTGCGAATCCCTCAGATGATTATAAATTCATGATTATTTTATCTCCAGCAAAATCCTATTATTCAGGCGAAGTAAAAGTAATCATCGCCGAACACTACAGTAGGGCTGCAAATGGTGGTATTGGAGCTGCAAAAGCTGCAGGAAATTATGCTGCGCAATTTTACCCAACTAATTTGGCCAACAAAGACGGTTTTCAACAAATTATTTGGACGGATGATGCCACCCATACCAAATTAGAAGAAGCGGGTACCATGAATGTGTTTTTCAGAATAAATGACACATTATACACTGCTCCAACAAGCGAAAGAATTCTTGATGGTGTGACCAGAAAAAGTCTTATTGCAATGGCTGAAAAAGAAAATATTGATATGGTGGTTAGACCTGTCATTGTTTCAGAACTTGTTGAAGCGGCAAAAAACGGTTCTTTGAAAGAGATTTTTGGAGCTGGAACAGCTGCTGTAATTAGTCCGATTGCCGGATTTTCCTACCAAGACGTTTATTATGAATTACCTAAAACAGAAAATTCATTTGCCATGCTTCTTAAAGACAAATTAACAAACATTCAACAAAAACTGGCCGAAGATACCTTTGGCTGGACTGTTAAGGTTTAGTTTTCAGGTTGCAAATAGTATTATTAAAAAGCCGTTTAAAATGATACAAATCATTTTAAACGGCTTTTTTTATTGCTATCAAAATCTGTTATTTTTCTCCTAATATTTTCGAGAAATCTGGTTTAAAATAATTGGGGCCTTTCATCACTTTTCCATCTTCGCGATAGATGGGTTTTCCGTTTTCGCCCAATTTACTCATGTTACTTCGCTGAATTTCGTCAAAAACTTCTTCTATCTTATGTTGTAAACCGTGTTCTATAATGGTACCACAAAGAATATACATCATATCTCCTAATGCATCTGCAATTTCAACTAAATCATTGTTTTGGACAGCTTCCAAGTATTCCTCATTTTCTTCTTTCATCAAATTGTAACGAAGTATGTTTTTACTTTCGCCCAAATCGGCTCTTGGGATTTCGCTGTGACCAATAACAAACGCCGTATGAAATTCCTTTACTGCATTGATTTGCTTTTGCATAATTTTATTTAATTAAATGAAGGGGCAAATTAGTAACTTTTCCTAAACAAAACCTTAAATTTGCCCAAAATATTTTCAACTATGTTTAGTCCAGGACAATTGTTATTTGCCGGCGGTTTTTTTGTTGCTTTCGTTATTGCAATGGTCTACGCCTATAGAAAAGATGCCAAATTGCATACCCTATTTTACAAAGGAAATTATAAAATATTAATTGCCTTTCTTATCTTTATAGGACTGCTTTTTCTGATAAAGATATTTTTTAAACGGTAGTTTTCTTCCATAAAAAAAGATGCCTTTAAGACATCTTCTATTTAAAAAAATCATATTTCTAGTTTACTAGGGGCAAATATCCGTAGTTTTTAGAATACTGCAACATCTGTTCTGCAAAGGATTTGGGTTGTTGTACTTTAATTGAAACAATGTTTCCCTTTGCATCTAATTTCGGCACCAATACTGGATTTACAAATCCGCTATAGGGTGCCGAAGCAAATTTTTTGTTTCTTTCTAATACCTCAGCATGTAATTTTTGATCCACTTTTACCCCATAATTTTCGACCAAAGCCTTTCCTGAGGTATAATCCCCTTCTGATTTTATACGTTGTACTTCCCGCAACAATTGTCCAAATAAATCGTGTAGTTTATCATAATCTGTGATATTAAAATAGGTTTTTCCGTTACGGGAAATTTTCTCGATTACGTTGTCGGCTTTCCCTTTTTCGAAAACCCAAGCACTCACCCACTGACGGTTTCTCATGTGCGCCTCTTCAACGTTGGTGCCTAGTTCCAAACGAATTAACTGAGTCATCAATCCGTTTCGAATGTAGCTGTCATAAGACTCCATCCCTAGTTTTTTCCAATCATCAACCAATCCGAATTCTTGTAATTTTGGATTGTATACATAATATAGTCCGACCAAATCAGCTCTTCCTTCTTCAAGGGTAGAAGCATAACTTTTAAGGGTTTCTTTCGGAGTTCCCACACCTGGATTTATTTGTCCGGAAGCATGCCCTATCACTTCATGCAATGCCGTGTGCATTTTATCTCCTAACTCTGCATATTTAGTCGCTAAGGCAATTTCTTCGGTATCGTTGGCAAATTCTTGTAATCTTCCTTTTCCTCCCGCCTTTGAATACGATTCTAAAATATTTCCTAAAGAAACTGATTTCGAACCGTGTGCTGC
>CANHNG010000099.1 GCA_947461915.1 Flavobacteriaceae bacterium | reverse complement strand
TGAGAATGATAAACTAAGTCCATTGAAACTTAGGGAAAAAAGAATAGTATTTATGGGGGATTCCATAACCGAGTTATGGTCTGTTGTTCATCCTAGTTTTTTTTCTGAAAAATCATATGTTAACAGAGGTATAGGCGGACAAACCAGTCCGCAAATGCTGGTTCGTTTTAGAGCTGATGTGATTGCCCTGAACCCATCAGTTGTAGTTTTATTGGCCGGTGCTAATGACATTGCTCAAAATACAGGGCCTTCTACACTTGAAATGATAGCCAACAATATTATTTCGATGGTCGAATTAGCCAAGGCAAACCACATTAAGGTAATTTTGTGCTCTATTCTTCCCGCAATTGATTTTCCATGGAGAAAAGGGCTACAACCCTCCGAAAAAATTGTGACTCTTAATAAAATGATACTTGAGTATGCTGATGCGAATTATATACTTTACCTTGATTATTATTCAGTAATGGTGGATAATCAAAAAGGATTGAATTCCATTTATTCTGAAGACGGTGTGCATCCTAATAAATCAGGATATGAAGTAATGTCTCCTCTTGCTCATAAAGCAATCCGATTAGCTTTAAAATAAAAACCATGTACTTTTTATTTGTCTCACTCTTTATTATAAAAATACTTTTGTGTCACTAGATTAAACTTTTTTGTAAATTGCTAGTCAAATAAACTAAAAATATAAATTATGGCTTCATTAACCCCAAATAAGAATGCCTTAGGAACTGTTTTTGCGAGGCATTTATTGCGAAGAACAAGTTTTGTTTTTTCTAAAACTATAATCGATCAATTTTCGGTTTTAACACCTTCGCAAGCTATTGATTTATTGCTTGTCAATGATACTTTGACTTTGCCTTTACCTTACGACCCTTCTCCAACTTCAGCACCGGATGGTTTTTGGACAGAAGTACCCTCAACAACTACTTTGCCTTCTGCTTTTAATGCTCAAACCAGAAAAAGATCCATTGTTGCTGGTTGGTGGTGGTTTAATGCCATAAGCAGTCCAACATTAAAATACAAATTATGTCATTTTCTTTCTACGAGATTTACAGTCGAGAAAAGCCTTTGTGGAGCTTCTACTTATTTTTATGACCACATTCGATTATTACTATTTTATGCTGCTAATGGCAATTATAAAGAATTAGCTAAAAAAGTTACGCTTGATAATTCCATCCTTATTTATTTGAACAATACCTCCAATACTAAATCGGCTCCAAATGAGAATTATGCCCGGGAGTTTTTTGAATTATTTACTATAGGCAAGGGCCCCCAAATAGCAGCAGGAAATTATTCCAATTATACGGAAGCAGATATTGTTCAAGCTGCAAGGATATTAACGGGATTTAGAGTCAAATCCGATAGGTCAGTTATTGATGCCATAACGGGAATACCTAAAGGATACAATGTTTTTTCGTCACACGACAGTACGAGCGCAAAACTTTTTAGTTCCGCCTTTGGCAATACATCAATTGCTTCGGCTACAGATGCTAATAGCATGGATACAGAATTGAATGCTTTTGTTGAGATGGTTTTCAAACAACATGCAACAGCCAAAAATATTTGTAGAAAAATGTACATTTATTTTGTAAAAAGCACCATTACTGCTGAGGTAGAAACGGATATTATTACCCCATTAGCGACGGATTTATATAATAATGGCTACAATATATTACCTGTACTTAGAAGGTTATTAACAAGTCAACATTTTTATGATTTAGATGACTCGAATGCGACTGATGAAACTATTGGTGGAATATTAAAATCACCTCTTCAACAAGTTTCTGAGATGGTAACGTATTTAAAAGCTACAATTCCAGATCCTACTACAAATTCATATGAGTTTTATATCAATTTTTGGAATAACTTTGTGCACAATACCTTTTTAACGGGTGCTAATATGACATTATTTGATCCTGATAACGTTGCCGGTCATCTTGCTTATTATCAAGCTCCGGATTTTGATAAGGCATGGATATCTTCTTCTACATTAATTGCCAAATACAGAGTAGGAGAATCTCTTTTGGATGGTTACAATAGGATCAGTGGAAATTCGAGTATTAAGGCTAAAATCAATATTTCGGAAGTTATCAAAAGTGGCAATTTTATTTCAAATGCTTCGGATGCTTTCACTTTAACATCAGAGCTTTGTAACGATTTATTTGCTCAAGTTCCCGATTCGGACAGAATAAATTATTTTATGAATTCCTTTCTTTTGCAAGGACTTGCAGACAATTATTGGACATCTGCCTGGGATTCATATTTGTCAGATGGTAAAAATTCAGTCGTTGAACCTAGATTGAAATTATTGGTTACCAAAATTTTGAGTGCTCCAGAGTCTCAACTTTTTTAATGCGTTTTCATAAGTCAAAATTGTTTTTTATGCTAATTAAGAAAATATGAAAAGAAGAAACTTTATAAGATTAACATCTACTGCAAGCGCATTAAGCCTTTTGCCTACTGATGTTTTTGCATTGTTCAAATCTGCGGGAATGGATACTTGCCCTAACGTAAACGCAAAAAAAATAGTTCTTATTCAATTAGCCGGTGCGAATGACGGATTGAACACCGTGGTGCCTATAAATCAATATGATAAATACGCCTCGTTGCGACCAAATATCAAATTAAATAATGCCGGGGGAGCTAATGGAATTATCAATTTAGATACTACTTTAAGCTTGACGGATCAGGTAGGTTTACATCCCTCGCTGGTAGGTTTTAAGAGTTTGTATGATAGTGGGTTAATGCGGGTTATTCAAGGCGTTGGTTATCCAACCCAAGACAAATCGCATTTCAAATCTACTGATTTGTGGCTTACGGGAGGTGACGGAACACTAGCGAATAATTTATTGGATAGTGGTTGGGTAGGTCGTTTTTTAGAAAATTATTATGCCGATTTTATTACGGCTAATTTTCCATTGGGTATTCAGCTCGGAAGCAGTGATAATTCTTTGGGTTTTCATGGTGAAGTAGAACATGGGATGTCCTTGAATATTAACGGTCAGGATCCTTCTGGTTTTTATTCGGTTATCAATGGTCTGGGAGGAGCTGCTCCAAGCAATATCCCAAATTCGGAATATGGGAATTTATTGAGGTTTATTTTAGAGAATGACACTTCTTCCAATATTTACGCAGAAACCATATCTGCCGCATTCAATAGTGGTTCTAATTCTTCCTCTTATCCTGCTACGGGTTTGGCAAACCAACTGAAAACAGTGGCTCGATTTATCTCAGGCGGATTGCAAACTAAAGTGTATTTGGTAAAAATTGGTGGTTTCGACACTCATGATTTGCAAGTCTCAGCCAATACCACCACGCATTTAGGCAAGCATGCGGATTTGATGACTGAAATTTCGGAAGCCATAAAAGCCTTCATTACCGACCTAAATAGTCAAAATATGGGTGAAGATGTCATTGCTGTTACCTTTTCAGAATTTGGAAGAAAAGCTGCCGAAAATGGAAACCTAGGAACCGATCACGGAGAAATTGCCCCTATGTTTGTTTTTGGGAGTTCCATTAATCCTGGAGTTTCTGGAACCAACATCAATTTGAGTGAAGCTGTTGTGGGTAATAATTATCAAGTTCAAACCGTACAACACGATTACCGCCGAGTTTTTAGCACTGTTTTACAAGATTGGTTTGGGGTTAATAATGCAACGCTCGATTTATCTTTTTATAATCACACAACAAATTCGGGTTATGCCAATGCCAAAATAACCAACCTAATCAAGGCTAAAAATACAGTTCCACCCATTTGCTACAGCGATAAAACGCTAGGAACAACAAATTTTGAAAATATAAATGAAATTGTTGTCTATCCAAATCCAAGTTCCGAAATTATTGTCGTTCATGCCACAAACAACATCAATTCAATCACTGTTTTTACAATCGACGGTAGAAATATTCAAACGTATAAAAAACCTTTAACCGGTACTGAATTTACCATAAATGTTCAAAATTTGTCTGTGGGACTTTACACTTTGAAAGTGAATACGGATAATGGAATTTTTTCTAAAAAAATTATTGTTAGGAGGTAAAACTTTGTTTTAGTTACAAAGTTGAACGAAATTTTAAAATCCAATTTGGATGTAAAGTAAAATTAACAAGGCAAATAAAAAACTTCTTTTCAAAAATATTTCCCAATTTGAATTTATAAAACCATTCAAAGCCTTATTTTTGCGGTATGGCTAAGAAAAATACAGACAAGATCGTTTTTGATCATATAAAAGTCCTTGATGCAGGTGCAAAAGGTGTTTCGGTGGCAAAAGCCCCAGATGGGAAAGTAATATTTATTCCCAATGTTGTTCCCGGTGATGTGGTTGATGTACAAACTTTCAAGAAGCGCAAGGCATATTACGAGGGTAAAGCCGTAAAATTCCATGAATATTCGGAACATCGGGTTGAACCGGTTTGTGAACACTTTGGTGTTTGTGGCGGTTGCAAGTGGCAGAATATGAAATACAGCCAACAGTTGTATTACAAACAAAATGAAGTTTTAAACCATTTACTGCGTATCGGAAAAATTGAACTTCCCGAGTTTGAACCGATTTTGGGTTCCGAAAAACAATTTTTCTACAGAAACAAAATGGAGTTTTCTTTTTCGAATAGTCGCTGGCTGACCGAAAAAGAAATTGACAGCACTGAAGATTTAGGAAACAGAAACGCTCTTGGTTTTCATATCCCAAAAATGTGGGATAAGATTCTGGATATCAATAAATGTCATTTGCAGGAAGATCCATCGAATGCTATTCGCAACGCCATTCGGGTATTCGCGAATGAAAAGAACTTGACTTTTTTCAATCCTAGAAATCACGAAGGTTTGCTTCGGACTTTGATGATGCGAACGGCTTCAACAGGAGAAATTATGGTTTTGGTACAGTTTTTCGAAAATGACAAAATAGGCAGGGAATTACTTCTTGATCACATCTACGAGAAATTTCCGCAAATTACGTCGCTGCAATATGTGGTCAACAACAAGGCAAACGACACTTTGTACGATCAAAACATTAAACTCTACAAAGGCAGAGACTATATATTGGAAGAAATGGAAGGTTTGAAATTCAGTATTAACGCCAAATCGTTTTACCAAACCAACTCCGATCAAGCCTACGAATTATATAAAATTACGCGAGATTTCGCCGGATTGACTGGTAATGAAATCGTTTATGATTTATACACGGGAACCGGAACGATTGCCCAATTTGTTTCGAAAAATGCCAAAAAAGTTATTGGTGTAGAAAGCGTTCCAGAAGCGATTGTTGATGCCAAGGCCAATGCCGTTCGCAATAAAATTAACAATTGTGAGTTCTATGTTGGCGATATGAAAGTCGTTTTCAACGAAAGTTTTATTGCCCAACATGGCAAACCGGATGTGATTATTACCGATCCGCCACGCGACGGAATGCACAAGGATGTAATTGAACAAATCTTAAAAATAGAACCGTCAAAAATTGTTTATGTGAGTTGTAACTCCGCTACACAGGCAAGAGATTTGGCCTTGATGGATGAAAAATACAAGGTGACTCGAGTTCGGCCAGTGGATATGTTTCCGCAGACGCATCATGTCGAAAATGTGGTGCTTTTGGAAAAACGATAAAATTATTTTGAATTCTAAATTCTAAATTTAAAATGAAAAAAATACTTACGCTTTTATTGATTACGATATTTTCTTTTTCCGGTTGTGAGAAAGATGATATTTGTGATGCCAATACATCTACTACGCCCAGACTTGTGATTCAATTTTATGATTATAACAATCCTGCAGTTTTAAAAAATGTTACCAATCTCAAAGTCATCGGTGAGGGAATGACAGAAGGGATTGTTTTTAATGGAAACGGAAATACGGTTTCAATACCTTTAAAAACGACTGAGAACAGCACAACTTATCGTTTTATACTGAATTCCGGTTCCACATCTTCAAATGAAGATGAAATCAAATTCGAATATACATATGAAAATATTTTTGTATCCAGAGCCTGTGGTTTTAAAACGATTTTTTCTTTAGACAAAATCATTCCTGTTTTTTTGTGGATAAAAGACATTCGAATTGAAAAAAGTAACATAGTAAACGAAAATGAAACCCATGTTAAAATATATTTTTAGTTGCTGCCTTGTGCTATTTATGTTCTTGGTTCAGGCGCAGACTGTACCAACTAAAATTCCAAGCAAAAACAATCAAAGCGCAGGAATTATTCCAGAAGCTCCCAAACAGATATCCCAAAAAATTGTCGAAGAGAAAAAGAAGGATAGTATTCCACTGAAGACGAACCGTTATGGACTCCGTGTGGGCGTTGATTTATACAAATTGACTCGCTTTTTATATGACAAACAGTATAAGGGTATCGAATTTGTTGGCGATTATCGATTAACCAAAAACTACTATTTGGCTGCCGAACTCGGTAATGAAAATAAAACAACGGATGATGATCGTTTGAATTTCACAACCAAAGGTTCGTATCTTAAAGTTGGCTTTGACTACAATGGTTATCAAAACTGGTTAAACATGGAAAATATAATCTCCATCGGATTGCGATATGGTGCAAGCACCTTTAGCCAAGAATTGAACAGTTACAAAATTTACAATGCCAATCCCTATTTTGGCGAAGTACCTATACTTCCTTCCGGAGATAAATTCAACGGATTAACGGCCAGTTGGATTGAAGTAGTGGTAGGGGTGAAGGCAAAAGTCATTAATAATGTGTACTTAGGCTTTAGCCTTCGTCTTAATAAATTAATATCAAACGATAAACCCACCAATTTTGATAACCTTTATATTCCAGGTTTCAATAGAACGTATGATGGCGATTTTGGGGTAG
>CANHNG010000098.1 GCA_947461915.1 Flavobacteriaceae bacterium | reverse complement strand
TTATATAATAATCTTATCGTTAAAATACTATCTAAAACAGGAAGCTCAATCTTATTTTCATTTGCATTTATTGACCAAAACCGTAAATGCTTAGTTCCAAAAGCAACACCTAGTTGAGGTATTGACATAAACCATTCTGCAATTTGTTTTAAATCTTCATAAAGAGTTTCTTGTTTTAAATAGATAGTTTTTTCAACTATTTTCTTATAAGTGTCTATGTTGAAATTATTTTCAAATCCACCATTTCTTATATAGATATTTCGACCTGTAACACCTCCCCAAAAATGAATATGATGAAATATTGTAAGCAGTTTATCATCACTTTTTGATTTTTTGTAGTCTTTGATTAGTAATTTTATCCTGTTTTCTGTTCTAGCAAGTGCAGAGGCATAATCATCAGGATTATTTTCAAATAATTCATCAGCATTAGTAAAATATCCTAACCTGTTTAATATAGTTTGAATCCCGCTAATGCTTTTTTGCATCTTTGGAGAATTTACTTATAATGGAATTTCATTAATGTAATTTAACTCAGGAAAAATTATTTTCATAGTTATTATTTTGTATTCTTACAAAGAAAATCACAAAACCTCAAAAAATATTTATTAAAAATTTCTTAATTTGATTAAAAAGTTCTAATCTTGAACTATTAATTCTTATTCTTATGATACAACAAGCAGAAACCAAGATTAAACAAATTCGCGAATTGAAGAATTTCACACAAGAATATGTGGCTCAAAAGTTGGGTTTGTCCACCAGAGCCTATAGCAAAATTGAAACAGGAGAAACCCAATTGACTATTAATAGGCTAAATGAAATTAGTGCTGTTTTAGGAATCGGTCCTATGGAAGTTTTAGGATTTGATGATAAGCAAGTTTTTAACAATTGCAAACAAGATGGGTATATTGGTATTAATCATATCAACATCCCAGAAAAATTAGTTCAACAATACGAAGAAACTATACAGTCGCTAAAGGAGCAAATTCAGTTGCTTAAGTTGCTTCAGGGGAAATAATGATAAGTTTCCCGATAGAATTCTAAACAAATAACAATATCAATCTAATCTATAAAATCCCTTTTCGCCGGTCCCCGCTAGCGCGAGCGTCACGCTCGTGACAATTTTATGGTCACGAGCTAGAAGCTCGCGCTAGCAATAGAACAACAATCTCTTGCGTGCACGAGCTATAAGCTCGCGCTAGCATTAGACCCACAATATCAATCAATTTAAATCTATCTCTAAAACAGTATGGTCGTCATTGCCATAATTTCTTGCACTGCTATATTTCCAATCTATAGGGTCGGTTACAAATCCTGTTTCTACTGGATTGTTATGAATATATTCCAACTTTTGTTCAAAAACTTTTAAGGACCAAATCTCAATTGGCTTATTATTTTGTTGCCAAAATTGTCTAAATTTAACATTACTGTTTTTCTTTCCGGCTCTTTCAAACATCCAGAGCATCCATTCGCGTCTGCTTTCTTGATTATTTTCTTCAATAAATTTCAACATTTTTCTGGAAGTAAAACCTTTAAAATCTCTTATCAATCCAGATGGATCACCTAATGCTGACCTGAAAATTAAATGAATATGACTTGGCATAATGCAATACCCATAAATGTCCATTCCTTTATTTTTTCTACAAAAGTCGAGCGATTCAATGATAATATCAAAATAATCTACTCTCGTAAACACATCTATCCAATATACCGTTGAAAAACTCATAAAATAGGCTCCTTCTTTTTCGCCAAATTTATATTTTCTGCTCATGGTCTTTTTAAATAAAAATATTTATAAAACAACAAATTACAACTTTTTGTGGGTTGTAGTTGGTTTTGTTTGCTTTTATTTGTGTGCACGAGCTGGAAGCTCGCGCTAGCATTAGAAATGCACGAGCTTGAAGTTCGCACCAGTAATAAGTTTGCCGATGGAATTCTAAATAAGAAATAATCTCAATCTAACTTATAAAATCCCTTTTCGCCGGTCGCGTGAAAAGGGATTTTGTTTTTCAGGCAAGTGGTTTCCCAAAGGCTAATATAGGTGCTGTAATTTGAACCATCGGCTACCACCATTTCAGGTTTTAGGGTTTGAAACATCCGCTCCAGATTTATTTTTGGGGATTGGGTCAGCACCACAATATCAGGAGTACTGTTTTTTGGATACACGCCCAAACCATCCAAAACTAAAATCTTCTTGTCTTGGAAGTAAAGGGTGTTTTGCAGCTTTTTTTTCGATTTCAAATGACTGAAATTGCCCATTAGGTAGGAGGTCAGGGTTTTATTTTCGGATGCGGTTTTCAAAAGGCCGTCATTGGCAAACAGAGTACTATTTTCTCCATTTCGTTCCGTAATCAGCGTGTTTTTTTTCGAGTGGAAAATGACGAATTCTTTTTGGCTTTGATTCGTCCAATGGGTTTCAAAACAGGTGATTTGTAAAATAATCACGGTAGTTAATGCCAATAACACCCTATTGAAACTTGGCTTTTTGAACCAAAAAACCAAGCTGATAATCAACAAATACAGACTGATTAATATAGTCCAGTTGAACGGAATATCCCGAATGATGAATTGCTCTAAAGAAGCAATAGAGTTGATGATTTTGTTCAAAATAAAAATGCTCCATTCGAATCCTTTGGAGAGGAATATCGGCACATAATCAAAAGCTGCCAACACCATGACCAAAACACCCAAGCCCATGATGAAAATCAAAAACGGAATAATCACCAAATTGGTTACAAAAAACAAGCCCGGAAACTGGTGAAAATAATAAATGCTCAACGGAAAGGCGCCAATTTGCGCGGCGAAAGAAACCGTGAGAATTTCCCAAAAGTAATTCACTACTTTATTTTTTGGCACCCAAAGTTGGGCCAATAAAGGTTGTAACCAAAGGATAAAAAACAGGGCGACATAACTCAACTGAAACCCCACGTCAAATAAAAAAGAAGGTTGGAACAGCAAAATAAGCAATATCGAAACCAATAAAGTATGGTAAATATTGGTGCTTCTTCTCAAATACATGCCGATGGCCACAAACGAAAACATCGCCACGGAACGCACCACCGAAGGAGCCAATCCCGCAATCAACCCGAAGAGCGATAACGACAGTAGAATGATAACCAACTTAATGAAAGAACCTCGCCTGGTATTAGGAAAAGGCTTGAGGAGGAAAGTCACAAAAAGTAGTATAAACCCAATGTGCAATCCCGAAACCGACAAAATATGTACGGCACCGGCATATTGGTAATCCCGAATGATATCGGGTGAAATCTCCTGTTGCTGTCCCAGAATTAAAGCAATGGCAACTTTGAGTTCCGCTTTGTTGAAGTGGCTTTTTTCCAGGTTGCGAATTATTTTCGTGCGCAATTTGGACGTGTAGTACCAAGGGTCTTTGTCCGGTCGAGAACCCATTTGAATGTCAGCCGCATCGGCGTAGAGTTGGGCGTAGATTTGTTTGTTTTCGAGGTATTTGCCATAATCAAATTGGTTCGGATTTTTCGCTAGACTATTTTTATAAAGTGCGCCCTTTATGCGCAAATGAGTCCCTATTTCGAAAGGATGATTCAAGCTGTCTTTTCGGACATTCAGGAGAATTCTGCCCGAATGTTTCTTGGTGTCGATTTTGTTTACAATCGCAATATAGCGGTCGTTATAAGCGGAACTTCTGAGTTTTTCCCGAACAGTAACCGACACAAGATGCGGTTTTTCGAAAATCGTTGGGTCATTAACATAATTCGATTGCTGATAAGAATCGGTGTGGATAATTTGTGTGGTGGCGCCTATTCCCATCGCCAGAAAATAAGTGGCAAAACCAAAATAGAGCGGATTTATGGTGTTTTGTTTCGAAAGAAAATAAGCAATACTAAAGACGATTCCTGCGAGCAGCAGCAGGATAAATATACATTCGGGATTGGGGTTTAGATAATAAGCGCCAAGTATGCCCGCCACAAACCCAATCGTAATTCTCGCTAAAGGGAATGTTAATATGCTCATACTATTAAAAGTACAAATTTTTTAACACAAAATAACTTTTAGTTTTTACAATAGGATTCTATTGACCTGAGCAAATGATTTTTGATAATAGGGTTCTTTTGTCGAAGATACAATTACACCGCTCGAAGTGGCAGAATGGATGAATTTTATCTCATCAGCAGTGACTTCAATCACCATTCCTACATGGTTGATTTGATTTCTGCCGTTGGTTCTGAAGAATATTAAATCCCCTTTTTTACTATTTTCCCGTTCGATGATAGTCCCTAATTTGGATTGTTCCAACGAACTGTGTGGGAGTTTTATATTATACAAATCAAAGATGTTGTACATGAATCCGGAACAGTCAAATCCCTCGTCAGTAATACCGCCACTTTTATAATTGGCACCTATTTTATTTGACGCTGAATTAATTAATTGTTCCACCAGATAGCTCGAATCGGCTGCGTTTGCAGCATAATCCGATTCCTCAACTTCAATGATTTTACTCTTTTTGACAGTCTCCTTTTTCTTTTCGGATTTAGCATGCGTTTCCTTTTTTGCAATGCTTTTTTTTGCAACGGGAACAGTATATATTCCTTTAGCTTCGGCTTCTTTCTTGGAGGTTATAATTGCCGAAGTGGGTTTGCAGGCAGTGAAAAATAATACTAAAAAAAAGAGGGATGCTATTCGTTTCAAAAGAGTTTATTTTTGGCAAATTTAAACATTTTAAATCAAATAGATTATTTCAAATCGGCCACAATTAATTTTGCTGTTTTTTGGCTGGCGCCAATACCACCTAATTTTTCTTCTAACACATCATATTTTCCCAAAAGAGTTTTGCGATAATCGGATTCCATGATTTTTTTTAACTCTTCACTAATTCGTTTTTTAGTGCAGTTTTCTTGAATCAATTCAGTGACCACTTCCTCGTCCATGATTAGGTTGACCAACGAAATATATTTCAGGGTAATAATGCGTTTGGCAATTTGGTACGAAGCCCAACTGCCCTTGTAGCAAACTACTTCGGGAACTTTAAAGAGAGCCGTTTCTAGTGTTGCCGTACCAGAGGTGACCAATGCTGCACTGGCAATGCGCAATAAATCATAGGTTTTATTCGAGACAAATTTGATGTTTTCATTGGTGATAAAACCTTCGTAAAAGGAATATTCCTGGCTGGGTGCCCCGGCAATCACAAATTGATAGTCCGGAAAATCATCGACCACGCTCAACATCACCGATAGCATTTTGGTAATTTCCTGTTTTCGGCTACCGGGCAAAATGGCAACAATGGGTTTTTCATTTAATTGATTTTCTTTTCTAAAAGCGGCAGCATCAATTATGGGTTGGTTGTGAATAGCATCAATCAGTGGGTGGCCCACAAACTCAACCGGAAAATGATGCTTTGCTTCGTAAAAATCTTTTTCGAAAGGGAGAATGACATACATTTTATCAACATCTCGTTTGATGTTCGTAATTCGACTTTCTTTCCAAGCCCAAATCTGTGGGGAAATATAGTAGTGGGTTTTAAAACCGAGTTCTTTTGCCCATTTTGCAATGCGCAAGTTGAATCCGGGATAATCAATGAAAATAATAACATCTGGCTTAAAAGTAGCAATGTCTTTTTTGCACACTTTGATGTTATTCAGTATAGTTTTTAAATGGAAAAGTACTTCAATAAATCCCATAAAAGCCAAATCGCGGTAATGTTTCACCAAGGTTCCGCCAACAGTCTGCATCAAGTCGCCCCCCCAAAATCGGATGTTCGCGACAGGGTCTTCTTTGTACAACGCTTTCATCAAATTAGCGCCATGCAAATCTCCCGAAGCCTCTCCAGCAATAATATAATATTTCATTTTACTCTTTAATCAATTGTTTTAGAAATTAATTTATACAAATATGGTGATAATCGCAATACAAATAACGGCCAAAACTACGCCACGAGCCATCATTTCTTTATCTAATTTCAATAAAACGGCAAAAACCACGAGATCAAGAATGGCCCCTAGCGTTATTAATTTGCCCAATTTACCCTCTGATTTCATCGTGTGGATTCCGGTCAAAAAATCAAAGTCAGTAAAGAAGGTGATGAAAAGATAACTACCCAAAATTGAGGCTATAATGCCAATTGTAAATCCTATTAACAAATCTATTTTAGTCATTCCATTTCCAGGTATTAAGTTGTTGTATGGCGTGGTGTGCAGTCAAGTCGAACTGCACCGGAACTACTGAAACATAGCCATTAGCCAATGCCCATTCATCGGTGTCTTCCCCTTTGTCCTGATTAACAAATTCCCCAGTTAGCCAATAATAATCCCTTCCTTGCGGTGTTTTTCGTTTGTCGAATTTCTCCATCCAAATAGCTTTTGCCTGCCTACAAATTTTTATGCCTCGTATTTCTTTTTCTTTCAATTTTGGAAAATTAACATTTAAAACTACACTTTCGGGAAGACCATTTTCCAAAACTCCAAGGGTGATGGTTCGAATAAATGATTTTATGGGTTCAAAATCGGCATTCCAATCGTAATCCAATAAGGAGAATCCAATAGCGGGAATGCCTTCGATACCGGCTTCAACTGCGGCACTCATCGTTCCGGAATAGATGACATTTATCGAAGAATTAGATCCGTGATTAATCCCTGACACACACAAATCCGGTTTTCTTTTCAGGATTTCATTTACCGCTAGCTTGACCGAGTCCACCGGAGTTCCAGAACAGCTGTATTCTAGAATGGGGTCGTTATCTTTAGAAATTTTATTGATATACAAGGTGTCGTTTATGGTAATGGAATGACCCGTGGCACTTTGGGCGCTATCAGGAGCCACCACCACCACTGTCCCTATTTCTGACATAACAGCGATTAATGCCCTGATTCCGGGA
>CANHNG010000097.1 GCA_947461915.1 Flavobacteriaceae bacterium | reverse complement strand
CCTTCGTAAGTATCGGCTAGTTGAAGTTCTTTCGGGCTAAGTTGATAAAGAATTCCGCTGATGCTATCCTCTGGATTTTGAGTTGCTGTAATAATAGGGTATTGAATTACGCCAAATTCTTCTTCAATTTGTATTTTCTTTACGGCGTAGCCTATCAATTTATCGTCAGTTCCTATAAGAACACGTCCAAAAATAGTCTCTTGAATCTCTTTATCTTTTAAAGTTCCGTATGCAAATAAATTTTCCATTTTCCTCGCTTTTTATCTCAACCCAACAGGTTTTAGTAACCTATAAAGTTTGGTTTTGTGCTTTTGTCTCTTGCCTTAGGGATGGAAGTGAATCTCTCGTTATTGCAAGGAACGAAGCAATCTCATTCATAAACCGTGTAGCCTTACTGATCGTTATCAGGAAAGTGTATCGTCTAGTTATAATTTAAAATAATCAATATACGTATTCAAATCTTTGTCTCCACGACCCGATAAATTGATGACTACTATATCTTCGGGTTTGAATTTCATTTTGTCTAAAACAGCAAAGGCATGGGCAGTTTCAATGGCAGGAATAATACCTTCTGTTTTTGATAGTTTGATTCCCCAATTCATAGCATCTTCATCAGTTATAGCAATAAAATCGGCACGTTTAGTTTCAAATAAATGAGCGTGCATCGGACCAACACCTGGATAATCTAATCCGGCAGAAATAGAATATGGTTCGGTTATTTGACCATCAGCACTTTGCATCAAAAGGGTTTTACTACCGTGTATAACACCAATTTTTCCCAAAGCCGATGTTGCAGCACTTTCTCCAGAATCTACGCCTAAACCAGCAGCTTCTACTGCAATTATTTTTACCTCATGGTCGTCTAGGAAATGATAAAAAGTTCCTGCAGCATTGCTTCCTCCACCAACACAAGCCACAACATAATCAGGATTTTCCCGTCCTTCTTTTTCAAGCAATTGTTGTTTAATTTCTTCTGAAATTACAGCTTGAAAACGCGCTACCATATCTGGATACGGATGCGGTCCTACAACTGATCCAATGATATAATAGGTATTTTCGGGATTGTTAATCCAATCTCTAATTGCTTCATTAGTAGCGTCTTTTAGCGTTTTAGAACCTGATGTAGCCGGGCGTACTTCAGCACCAAGCATTTTCATTCTTGCTACATTTGGAGCTTGACGTTTGATATCAACTTCTCCCATATAAACAATACATTCTAGTCCCATCAAAGCGCATACTGTAGCAGTTGCCACACCATGTTGACCCGCTCCAGTTTCAGCAATGATTCGGGTTTTACCTAATTTCTTAGCCATTAAAATTTGACCAATAGTGTTGTTTACTTTATGGGCACCCGTATGACATAAATCTTCTCGTTTTAGATAAACTTTGGTGTTGTATTCCTTTGACAAACGCTCTGCAAAATAGAGTGGAGTAGGACGGCCTACATAATCTTTAAGTAAGTATTTGAATTCTTCTTGAAAGCTAGGCTCAGCACTAATCTTTAAATAATTTTGACGTAATTCTTCAACATTAGGATACAGCATTTCAGGAATGAAGGCACCGCCAAAGTTGCCATAAAATCCTTTTTCATTAACATGATAGCTCATTTTTTTATGTTTTTTGTTCTGGTTTTTTTTTCTCGGTTGTTGATTTTCGCTACAACTAAAAACGTTCCACTATTATATTTAATAATTCTATGTTTTTTAATCCAGGTTCGATTTCAAATTTACTATTTATATCAATGGCATAAATGGGCAAATTGGTTTTCGAGATTTCATTTACTGTACTCATTTCATTAATTCCTATTCCACCACTCAAGAAAAAAGGTTTTGTTGAGGGATAGTTTTCTAGAACCTTCCAATCAAAAGTGCTTCCGTTTCCGCCAGGTAATTTTCCTTTAGTGTCAAAAAGAAAATAGTCACAGAATGTTTCGAAAGGTTTAAGCAAATCGAAGTCAAAGGTATCTAAAATTGAAAATACTTTTATGATATCTATCCCTTTTGGTGTATTTTTTTTTAATGTTTTGCAAAATTCGGCCGATTCATGTCCGTGCAATTGGATAACTTGCAAATCGTATTTTTTAATTTTTTCAAGAATTTCATCAAAATTGGCATCGACAAAAACACCTACTTTCTGGATTGACTTGGGCAATTTGGGAATGATTCCATCAAAATAACGAGCTGATTTATCCCAGAATATAAAGCCCATATAATCGGGTAGGAGCGCGCCTACTTC
This sequence comes from Flavobacteriaceae bacterium, assembly GCA_947461915.1. Lineage (GTDB taxonomy): Bacteria > Bacteroidota > Bacteroidia > Flavobacteriales > Flavobacteriaceae > Flavobacterium. Next base: position 4,627 of record CANHNG010000097.1, on the reverse strand, counting down.
AAGAATATTGTCGGGATATTTCATTCCGCAGATTTTGATTTTCATTTTTATAATTTTGAAATAAATTCACTTGCAGCTTTACCCGCATTTGCCGTTTTCATAAAGTTTTCTCCAATCAGGAACCCTTTATAACCAAAAGGCTTTAATTCATTGATGGCTTCAATGGATGAAATGCCACTTTCGGAAACTTTTACAAAATCATTTGGTATCTTATCTGCCAGTTGTTTACTAAAATCTAGACTCACTTCGAAGGTTTTTAGGTTTCGATTGTTTACGCCAATCATATCAAGAGTTGGCATTATTGATTTTTCTAGTTCTTCTAAATTGTGAACTTCCAATAATACTTCTAGACCTAAACCTTTGGCAAATTCCGATAAATTTTTGATTTCTTCCCTTGTCAAAACTGCCGCAATCAGCAAAATCAAATCGGCACCGTGCGCTTTGGCTTCTAGAATTTGATACTCATCCACAATGAATTCTTTTCGCAAAAGCGGAATGGTTACACTTGCTCTTGCTAAAAGTAAATCGTCTAATGAACCGCCAAAATATTTTCCATCGGTAAGAACTGAAATCCCACAAGCACCAGCTTCTTCATATCCATTTACGACTTCCTCCACCGTGAAGCCATAATTAATTTCAGCTTTGGAAGGCGAGCGGCGTTTGTGTTCGGCTATAATTCCTGAATTGCTGTTTTTTAAATTTGCGCTTAAAGAAATCGTCCTTTTTTCAAAGAAAACAGAAGTTTCCAACTGCGAAACGGGAATTATTGATTTCTTGAGAATGACTTCCCTTCTTTTGTCGATTATGATTCTATCTAAAATATTCATTTATATTTTGTTTAAAGTTTTCTTTGTTTAAGGTTTAAAGTTGATCTATTCCTACAACTTTAAACCTTAAACTTCAAACTATCTTATTTACTTAATTCTTGTAATTTATTCAATGCTGCCAATCCTTTTCCGGAGAATAGACTTTCCTTTGCCAATTCGAATCCATCCAATGGAGTGCATTTTGTAACGGTTGCAATTGCCATGGCAGCATTGGCGCAAACAACATTGTTTTGGGCTTCGGTTCCTTTTCCGGAAATGACTTTCATGAACATTTCTGCCGACGCTTCGATGGTTGTTCCGCCTTCGATTTCAGTTTGCGCCAAAGAACGAACACCAAAATCGTCAGGATTTAGAATTCCCTCTTTGGTATTTGAAATAAATTTAGTTGGACAGGTCAATGAAATTTCATCATAACCATCCAAAGAATGTAAAATGGTGAAATTTCTATCGGTGTTTTGGTATAAATACCCGTAAATTCTGGCCAATTCAAGATTAAATACACCCACTAATTGGTTTTTGGGAAACGACGGGTTTATCATGGGGCCCAACATATTGAAAAAAGTTCTCACTCCCAATTCTTTCCGGATAGGTCCTACGTTTTTCATTGCAGGGTGAAAAAGAGGCGCATGCAGGATGCAAATGCCTGCTTGATCCACACATTTTTCCAAGAAATTAGCGTCATTACTGAATTTAACGCCTAAAGTTTCCATTACGTTGCTCGATCCAGAAATGGAAGAAACACCATAATTACCGTGTTTCGCCACTTTAATTCCTGCTCCAGCGGTCACAAAAGAGGCCAAAGTAGAAATATTGAAGGTGTCTTTTCCATCACCGCCCGTTCCACACAAATCGATGGTGTTGTAGGCTAATAAATCAATGCGAAGACACAATTCCAACAAGGCTTCCCGAAAACCTGAAAGTTCTTCTATACTGATTCTTCGCATCATATAAACGGTAAGAAAAGAAGCAATTTGGCTTGGATTATAATTTCCGTTGGAGATGTTAACCAATACATTTTTCGCCTCCGCTGCCGAAAGCATTTCGTGATTGATGAGTCTGTTTAAGATGGTTTTCATTTTATGATTTCTTTTTATTTTCAGACATATATTTTAAATAATCAACAATTTTCTGAGATTGCTGTTTTGTAATTCCGAGTGTCGGCATTTTGACTTTGTTTCTAAAAGAAGCCGGATTCACGATATAATTAACCAATTCATCTTCTTTCCAATATTCGGCAACACTTTTCGGATAATTTAGTTCCGGTCCCATTGTTCCTCCAATTCCGTTTATGGCGTGACAGGTTAGGCATTGACTTTTGAATAATGTATAACCAGATTCCAATTTTCTATTTTTTAGCGGATATAATTCTATCGTTGATTTATTCAGTGGTTCAAGATTTATTCTAACCAAATTATAAGGCCATTTATATTGAGTATCTTTTTCTGAAACCGAAGTATAAACGATATAAAACGGTTCTGCATTCATTTCATTTCCGTCCTTGATAATTGCTTCCCAATTCGAACCTTTTGGCGCATCAATATCTCGGTAAGCCAAGTAAGGATTTGAATTTAAAAATAACTCCATAGGCATTTCGGGTTTGTAACCATCGATGCATTCAAACACTATTTTCGTATTTTTCGGGTCAATTTTCGTTAAATCAATTTCATTTTTAATCAAAAGTGATGCGCTCACGGCATTGTATTTCTTCAGTTTATGATAAACAGGATCATTTGCGATTATTATAATGGTGTCTTTTCCAAGCCTGTTTTTTTTCTGCAAATCCAATAAATCCAATTTAATTTCGGTTTGGGCAATAGTTATTGCTTCTATCTTTTGCTCTTTCTTTTGATTGCAAGAAAGGAAGCTAAAAATAAAAAAACAAGAAATTATAATATTGATTTTAAGTTTGTTCAAAATATGTTTTAGACTAATTTTTAACCCAGTTTTCCAGAATCTTCTTTCCGTTTGGTGTTAACACACTTTCAGGGTGAAATTGTACGCCGCGCACATCGAAAGTTTTGTGGCGCAATGACATTACTTGGCCATTTTCGTCGAAAGAAGTGGCTTCTAAAACTTCAGGTAATTCGGCATCGACAACCCAAGAATGATAGCGTCCTACTTCAAATTCATTTCCTAAACCTTCGAACAAAAGCTCATCGTCAACCGAAGTTTTGACCATGGTCGCTACGCCATGATACACTTTGTCCAAATTAGAAAGCGTTCCTCCAAAAACTTCTCCAATGGCTTGTTGACCAAGGCAAACTCCAAGAATACTTTTTGTTGGGGCATATTTTGCAATTACGGCTTTTAATAATCCCGCTTCATCAGGAATTCCAGGCCCCGGTGAAAGTAATATTTTATCGAAGATTGCAATTTCATCAATATCAAATTCATCGTTTCTGTAAACGGTAACTTCACAATTTAAATCTTCGAGATAGTGCACCAAATTATAAGTGAAACTATCGTAATTGTCTATGACTAGTATTTTTTTCATTTTTTCATTTTGTCTTTTTGTTTAAAGTTTAAAGTTTAAAGTTTCAGGTTTTGCAAATTGCTACTGAACACTAAAAACTGAACACTGACTACTTTTATATTGTTTCTGCCAAATCCAAAGCCGCATTCAGGGCCCTTAATTTATTATACACTTCCTGCATTTCGCTTTCCTCGTCTGAATCGGCGACAATTCCTGCGCCTGCTTGACAATGCAATTGATGGTTTTTACTCAAGAAAGTCCGAATCATTATTGCGTGATTAAAATTACCTTCAAAATCCATAAAGCCAATAGCACCACCATAAAAATTTCGATTGGTTTTTTCGTATTCTTCGATGAGTTGCATCGCTCTGTGTTTTGGTGCTCCGCTTAATGTTCCTGCGGGGAAAGTATCGGCAACGACTTGCATTGTCGTGGCTTTCTTGTGTAAATATCCTGTTACTTTTGAAACCAAATGAATCACATGGGAGAAAAATTGCACTTCACGGTATTTTTCCACATTAACATCGTGACCGTTCCGGCTCAAATCGTTTCTAGCTAAATCGACCAGCATCACGTGTTCGCTATTCTCTTTTTTGTCTTCTGATAATTTTTTGGCTAATTCAGCATCTTTTTCGTCATCACCAGTTCTTCTAAATGTTCCTGCGATGGGGTGAATTTCGGCTTTTCGGTTTTTGACGATAATTTGGGCTTCGGGAGAAGAGCCAAATATTTTGAAATCGCCATAATCAAAAAAGAACAAATAGGGCGAAGGATTGATGCTTCGCAACGCTCTGTAAACATTGAATTCATCTCCTTTAAAACCTTGGGTGAATCTTCTTGACAAAACCAATTGGAAAACATCTCCTCTATAACAGTGCTTTTTGGCCAAAGCCACATTATGCTTGAATTCTTCGTCAGTCAAGTTGGAAAAACCCTCTCCTTCTTTTGAAAATTGATAGGAAGCAATGTTTCGGGATTGCAACAATTGTTCGATTTCCGAAATATTGTTTCTTCCGTCCAGACTATGGCAGAAAATATAGGCTTCGTTCTTGAAATGGTTGATGGCTATGATGTTTTGGTATACCGCATAATACACATCCGGAATGGTATTGCTATTACTTTTTTTGGCAATAGTCACTTTTTCGAAATAACGAACGGCATCATAAGAAATGTAACCAAACAGACCGTTGTTAATGAATTTGAAATTGTTTTTTTTCGAGGAGAATTGACCCGAAAACTCTTGTATTACCTGTGGAATATCAGTGGTTGAATCGATAGAACTGTTTTCAAAACTCCCGTCAGGAAATGTTTTGTAGATGGTTTCGTT
>CANHNG010000096.1 GCA_947461915.1 Flavobacteriaceae bacterium | reverse complement strand
GTTATTGATTATTTTGATGAAGGTGATGTCTTGATTCTAAATAACACTAAAGTTTTCCCAGCTCGGTTGTACGGAAATAAAGAAAAAACAGGAGCGAGAATCGAAGTTTTTTTACTTAGAGAATTGAATGCAGAGCAACGACTTTGGGATGTATTAGTCGATCCAGCCCGTAAAATTAGAATTGGAAATAAATTGTATTTTGGCGATGACGATTCATTAGTTGCCGAAGTGATTGACAATACAACTTCGCGAGGTAGAACATTACGTTTTTTATTTGATGGTTCTTATGAGGAATTCAGAAACAAATTGACTGAACTTGGCGAAACTCCAATTCCAAAATACATCAACAGAGAAGTAACTCCAGAAGATGCAGACCGTTACCAAACAATTTACGCTAAAGAAGAAGGAGCTGTTGCAGCACCAACTGCAGGATTGCATTTTTCTAAACATTTGTTGAAAAAAATGGAAATCAAAGGAGTAAAATTTGCCGAAGTGACGCTTCACGTTGGTTTGGGAACTTTTAATCCTGTTGAGGTTGAAGATTTATCAAAACACAAAATGGATTCTGAAGAATTAAAAATTACCCAAGAAGCCTGTGATATCGTTAATAATGCAAAAGCAAGCAGAAGACGTATTTGTGCCGTTGGAACTACTTCTATGCGTGCCATTGAAAGTTCTGTTTCTTCACAAAGAACACTGAATCCTTTTGAGGGATGGACTAATAAATTTGTTTTTCCTCCTCATGATTTTAGCTTGGCAACGTGCATGATTACCAATTTCCACACGCCAAAATCAACTTTATTAATGATGATTTCCGCTTTTTGTGGACACGATTTAATGAAAAGAGCTTACGACGAAGCGATTAAAGAACAATATAAATTCTATTCTTATGGTGACGCGATGTTAATCATCTAAAAGCATATTTTCTCCTCCTTCTCCTTTGGAGAGGGCTGGGGTGAGGATTCTAAATCTCGTCAGCAATGACGAGATTTTTTATTTTGTAAAAAATGATTTTGAAGGCATATCTTTTCTGGCGTATTGAAAGCGATCCACCAACTTTGGCAAGCAATAGCCATCGAGTCCGTTCAAAGCAATAACATTGCCTTTGTCAATTTGCAGCCAGCCATCCTCGTGTTGCAGGTTTTCATCAAAAAACAGGTTTTCAATTGAAGCTATAATGTGAATAGTGTCGTTTTCCTTAATGTAATATTCATTCACATATTTGCAATACAACTGAACTGGACTTCCTTTCACAAATGGAATTTCAATATCATCCTTGTATTCTTCTTCGAGGTTTGTTTTGTCAAATTCTGAAATACCCAATTCGTAATTTGCCGATGTATGATGTGCGTCTGCAATCATATCAAGCGTAATATGATTCACGGTAAAAAAGCCGGTTTCCCTAATGTTTTTATACGTATCTCTGGGAACTGTTGTTGGACGCATTATGAATCCAATTAATGCTGGTTCGCTGCCTAAATGGGTAACGCTGCTAAAAATAGCTACGTTGGGTTTGCCGTCCATTGATTTTGTGGCAATTAGATTTGCTGATTTATAACCGGTGCAAGAATTGATTAAATTCAACCGTTCTATTTTTTCCATTTTGGAAATATTTTCCCTTGAGATATGCTTCATCTTTTTTATTTTTAGCAAAGATACTTCTGCCTGATCAAACAGGCTTTAAATTCAATAAAAATATTTTAATTTTACAATAATAATTTCAAAATAGTTGAAAATAAGCGGCGTAAAGTAACTAATAGATTCAACAACTAAAACTCCAGAACAGTCAAAAGCAATTTCTTTTGTCTTTTACAATTGGTATGAAACAAACCGTTTTGCATATTAAAATTTAAATCAATTTTGTTGTTAACGCGTTCGTTTGATTAGATTATAATTTCAATTGAAAATCGATGCAAAATATTGATAAATTGAAAAAAATATTTTTTTTATAGCACTGCCTCTTTAGGCAGAAAAAATCATTTTGTAAATCAAAAAAATGTTATTTATAAAGGGCTAAAGATGATTCATAGTAGATAAAAAATGCAGTATTTAATACAATAAAATAGCATCGAAAACGTTTTTAGCATAATTAACAATTTAAAAATATAAAAAAGTTTTTTTATTTAAACTAAAAAATTAAATTTGCTCCCAATCAATAATATCACAATTAAAAAATAAATTATTTACAACTATTAAAATTAAAAAAAATGACAAACGTTAAAAAAGAAGCTGGTTCAGGTTTAGGAGGAATGATTTCAGGAATAATCATTGTATCTTGTATTTTTGCAGGATGGTTAATTTGGACATTCATAATGGGTGATGGTGCAAATTTTGAAGGAGGGGTTAATACAGGTCATCCACTACCAGGGAACTATTTGGCAATGGTTTACAAAGGAGGTCCTATTGTACCAGTTTTGATGGGATTACTTTTAATGGTGATTGTTTTTTCATTCGAACGCTTTTCTGTAATTTCTAAGGCAGCTGGTAAAGGGAATCTTGATCTTTTCATGAAAAATGTTCAGTCAAGCATCACTTCAGGTGATATTGAGGGAGCGATTTCTTCTTGTGATGCACAACAAGGTTCTGTTGCAAATGCAATAAGATCCGCTTTAGTTAAATACCAAGATGTAAAAAAAGAAGGTTTAGATAGCGAAGCTGCATCTGAAACAATCCATAAAGAAATTGAAGAAGCGACTTCACTTGAAATGCCAATGTTAGAAAAACACATGACTATTCTTTCTACATTAGTTTCTTTAGGAACTCTTGCGGGACTATTAGGAACAGTAACGGGTATGATTAAAGCGTTTGGTGCTTTGGCTAGTTCAGGAACTCCTGACCAAGCGATGTTGGCAAATGGTATTTCTGAAGCACTTATCAATACTGCAACAGGAATCTCTACATCTGCATTAGCAATTGTAGTTTACAACTTTTTCACTTCAAAAATTGACACGTTGACTTACTCTATTGATGAGGCTGGTTCTACAATCGTGAATACATACAGACATTACAGAGGTACAAAAAAATAATTAATAATAATTTTTAAGATATCAGCTTTATGCATAGTATAATGTTGGTTTCTTATAAATTTAAATATAAATTTAATGGCTGTAAAAACGTCCAAAAAAGCAGCGTCTATTGATATGACGGCTATGTGTGATGTGGCTTTTCTTCTGCTTACTTTTTTTATTTTGACCGCTACGGCCAAAATACCTGAAGCATTGCCTGTGGATACGCCGGCATCGACTGTACAAACTAAATTGCCCGAAACAGATTTGGCTACCTTAACTATTGGAAAAGGAAAAGTATTCTTTGATTTGAAAGGAAGAGAAATTCGCAAAAGAACTCTTGAATTGATGGCTCAAAAATACGGAGTTGAATTCACAGATGATGACAAAGATAAATTTGCATTAATGGAAGGTTTTGGAGTGCCTATAGAGAGCCTAAAAAGTATCATTGAAATGAAAAGCTCAGAGAGGAGCAAGGCCAACCAACCGGGTGTGCCCAAAGATTCTCTTGACAACCAATTAGCACAATGGGTTCAAAATGCACGTATTGCAAACATTGAAATTAATGACAAGGAATTACAAATTGCCATCAAAGGAGATGCTAAAGAAGAATATCCAGCTATTCGAAAAGTGATGGATATTTTACAAGATCAAAAAATCAATAGCTTTAGTTTGGTTACTGGTTTAAGAGGAAAAGATTTTTAATTAAAAAAACACATACACTAAAATGGCTGAATTAAATACAGGCGACGGTGGAGGAAAAAAAGATAAAAAAGTAAGAAGTAAGAAACAAAATTCAAAAGTAGATTTAACTGCTATGGTGGATTTGGCCTTCTTGTTAATTACCTTTTTTATGCTTACCACTACTTTGTCTAAACCACAATCGATGAATTTGGGCTTGCCGGACAAACAAGATGACCCTACCGAAAAGCCAATCAAAGTGGACGAAAATCGAACGATGACAATCTTGTTGGGCGATAATGACAAGTTGGTTCGTTACGTTGGTCTATTAGCGACTCCCGTTGCTGGAGGAGCACCAAAAGACTTTGCTTACGGAAAAGAAGGAATTCGTAAAGAATTATTGGCAAGAAAAGCATCCGTTTTGGCTTATTCAACTGCAAAAGGAAAACCAAAAAATGGTATGATTGTGATTATTAAACCAGGTAAGAAGTCAAATTACCGTAATTTGGTAGATATACTAGATGAAATGGCTATTGTTGATGTGCCAACTTATGCTATTGTAAATGATTTTTCACCGGAAGAAAAGAAATTGTTAGAAGGAAAATAAGATGTGTTCTTATGACCCAATAACTTATAATTAAGAAATATGAAATTAGATTTATTAAAAAATCAATGGCTTGAAATTGTTTTCGAGGGTCGTAACAAAAACTACGGTGCTTATGAATTAAGAAAATCAATTACCAAGAACACCATTAGGGCCTTTATCATCGGCACACTTGTTTTTGGGATAGCAGTCAGCATTCCAACAATTTTGAGAATGATTCCTGATTCTTCTGAAGATACTACCTTAGATCAAAAAATCACTACTGTAAAGTTGCCTCCAAAAGAGAAACCGAAAGAAAATCTTCCACCGCCACCGCCACCGCCACCAAAAGTGGATCAGGTTAAATTTGTAAAACCAGTGGTAGCAAAAGCAGAAGAAGTAGTTGAAGAGATTGTTGTAATCAAAGAAATCAAAGACAAAAATATCGGGAAAGAAACTATAAAAGGTGATCCAGACGCTGATTTAACTGTTGAGCCTGTGGGTACTGGGGTAGCTGCAGTGGTAGAAGAAGACAACACGGTATACAATACAGCAGGTATTGAAGTAAAACCTGAGTTTCCTGGAGGAATAGAAAAATTTTATTCTTTTGTTCAGAGAAATTACCAAATGCCAGACGAAGAAGGACTTAAAGGTAAGGTTTATGTTACCTTTGTAGTGGAAAAAGATGGTTCCTTAACAGATATTAAAGTTCTTAGAGATATTGGTTACGGGACTGGGAAAGAAGCCATTCGAGTGCTTAAGGCTACTCCAAGATGGAATCCTGGTGAGCAAAATGGTAAAAAGGTTAGATGTACTTTTAGTTTACCAATCAGTCTTCAATCTGCGGAATAATGTTGAAGAATATATTAAATAATTTTCAGAAGAAATCGCTCAAAGAGCGATTTCTTCTCGTTATAGGAATATCGATTTTTTTGGCATATCTTGTATTAGGTTTAATTATAATATTCTGGAAGAATTTTCCTTTAGTTATGCAGCCAAAGTATAGAATGGCTTTTGGGGTCGTTCTAATTGTTTATTCGTTCTTAAGGTTTTATAGATTTTTTAATTCAAACAATGAATGATGATGTGTAAAAAGAGTAAAATGTATAGTCTAATTTTCTTTAGTTTTTTGTTTGTAATGTGTAATCAAAAAGAACAAAAGAAGTCTGATAAAGAATCAATTTTAAAAGGTTCCACAACCATTTTTGTAGATGAAACCTTAACGCCAATAATTGAAGATCAGGTAGCCGTTTTTGAAAGTAATTATGAAGCCAAAATAAAACTTGTTTCGAAATCGGAGTCAGAAACAGTCATTTCCTTATTTAAGCAAAAGTCGGCTATTGCTATTTTGACTAGAAATTTAACTTCCAAGGAAAGTAAAATTTTTGAGCAAAAAAAAATCACCCCAAAAATCACTAAATTTGCAACAGATGCCATTGCCTTTATTTCAAATAAAGGTAGCAACGACACGTTAATTGATTTAAAGAATGTTGTTGGGTTTATGCAAGGCAAGCCAAGTGGTACTATCCAAGGCTTGGTATTTGATAATCCAAATTCGAGTACGGTCCGTTATATGAATTCATTAGCTGGAATTCAATCCATTACTGAAAAAGGAGTGTATTCGTTCAAAACAAATGAAGATGTAATTAAATTTGTTGCTCAAAACAAAGGTATGATTGGTGTGGTTGGTGTGAATTGGTTATATCAGCCCATGCCAGAAATGAAAAAATTTGTCGATAAGGTAAATGTATTAAGTGTAAAAGGTCTTACAGGTGAAAATTATTACGCACCAAGCCAAAACAATATTGCGGAAGGGAAATATCCTTTGGCACGTGATTTGTACATCATCAATGGTCAGGGGTATTCTGGTCTTGGAATGGGTTTTGCCTCATTCGTTGCCGGTGACATTGGACAAAGAATAATTCTCAAATCGGGCTTATTACCCTTAAGAATTCCTGGTCGAAGAATTAATGTTAGACATAGTGTCTACGATGAAAAAAAATAAATTAATATAATATAAATGAACAAATTTAAAATTTTTACTGTTGCTTTATTAACTTCAGTGACGTTTGGCTTCGGTCAAGATATGGATCAGGCAAAAAAGGCAATTGATGCGGAACAATTTGAAAAAGCAAAATCAATATTAAAATCGATTATTCAAACCAAACCTTCAAACGGTAAGGCAGCTTTTCTTTTAGGGAATGTTTATCTTACCCAAAGCGTTTTGGATTCAGCCAAAATTTATTTCCAAAATGGATTGGCTGGGACAGAGGGCGCCAAATTTAATTATATTGGATTGGGTCAAATAGAGTTGGATAATGGCAATGCAACTGCTGCACAGGCTCTTTTTACCTTAGCTACGAAAGATATGAGAAAGAAAGATGTAGAAGAGAATATTTACATCGGGAGAGCCTACATGAACATTTCAAAACCAGATTATAAAACAGCCCTTACTTTTTTAAACAAGGCCCAATTGGTAAATCCGATGGATGCTCAAATTCAGCTGGCTTTGGGAGATGCTCATTATGGGGATAAAAATCAAAATGAAGCGTATGCTGCATATAGAAATGCTTTTCAAACGGACAACACCTTGATTAGGGCAAAAATGCAATTGGGAGTCCTATTAAAAGGCGCAAAATCTTATG
>CANHNG010000095.1 GCA_947461915.1 Flavobacteriaceae bacterium | reverse complement strand
TTCTGACATTTTTTCAATGTGTAAGGGTTCAATTATTTTTTTCGAAGTCGAAAGATAGTGAAGCTTGTTTAAAATAAAAAATAAATCCCTTATTTAGAGTCATTTTAGGAAATAAAGCCTTGTTTTTGGAATTTATTTTTTGCTTTTTAGGGTGGTTTTGCAAACAAATTAGGTTGACTAAACGCTTAAAAAAGCCGAGTGCATTGAAGTGCTTTTAAAGGGATAGTAGTCAATAACAGGACGGATTTAAATAATTGTTTTAAAGATTGAGTTTAGCAAGACTAACGAATTGGAGTAACAAAACTGTTCGCCGATAATAATGTTTAACTATTGTAGAATGGTTGAATTACCCACTTAACCCCATTATTTCTAAAACAATATGTTATGCGTTATTATTTGTTAAAGAATCCAGATTTCATTTGCCTATTTGATGAATTTTTCAATGAATTTTTCATGACTGATTTTGAAGTAGAAACAGGCTGTAAAATATATGTCTGTTTATATTCAATAATTATTAGCTTAGTTGAAGATAATTCAGGAATGTCCACATAACGGTCATTATTAAATACTGGAACTACTTCCCAAGAATAAAGTAATTGTGTTTCTGCGTCATCATTCCACTTCCATTGCGCTATACCTCCACTTCCATCGTTAGCTTTGGAAACGAAATAAGTTCCTGCTTTTGAAAATAAAACTGTTCCTTCCCTGTCAGTCCCAGCTACGGGTTCTCCATTAAAAGTAACCATTTCCCATGTTCTACATAGCAAGTCAGTCCTTGTAGAACTTTTTATTTCTTCTTGTTTTGAAGCATTAATAATGATTTCATTGTTGGGATCACTTGTTAGTTTAATTGAGAAACTTGTTAAATTTTCATCAATTTTGGTTACAATAATCGTTCCAAAATCTGAAAGAATAATTGTTTTGTTGTCAATAATCTTATATGTTCCAAAAAGGATGATTTGGTCATTTGTTGATTTAGCTGTTGATTTAGTTGTTGTATTTTTCACAACAATATAGTTACCACTTTCATTGAATTCAAATGAATCATAATCACTTGAATTGCTGACATTCCATTTTGCACTAATTGTTGACTTGTCCAAAGTTTCCTTTGGCTCATTTTTGTCTTTATCACATCCTGTTATAAATGCCAAAACAAAAATTGATGCTAAAATCTGTTTTATTTTCTTCATTTTTCTAAGTTTTTAAAGTTGTTAATTTGTAGTGTTATACTGTGTTTTTTTTCTTGTAATATTTCTCATACTCGATGCAAATTAGATAAGATTTAAACAATTATTAGGCGTATATTAACTAATTTGTTGAAGTTATAAATCAAATATATAAATAATTATTTACAAATCATTAAAAGGACTTTTTATTTGTTGCAAACTTTTGTAGTTAAGTGAGTGTAAGTTTGTTGGTTTTACTACTGTTGTATCCTAGATAATGCTCGTATATAGCCCAAATCTGATTCGCTTTAGGTTTGAGCTTAGTAAGTAAAGGGATATGTAGGTCAGTGTGAACCTATGTTGTTCCGGATATTATTTATTCCAAATTTCCCAAGCTTTCTCCGCTTGAAAAACTAGCATGTCCATTCCGTTTTTGGTTTGTGCGCCTTGCGCTTTGGCTTTTTTGAGGAATTGGGTTTCCGCAGGATTGTAAATCAAGTCGTAAGCAATGTGCTTCTCGGTAAAATAGTCGTAGGGAATTAATGGCGAAGCCTCTGTATTCGGGCTGGTTCCCACCGGACTCGAATTGATGATGATTTGGTACTCGTCAAAGGTTTTAGCGTTGATTTGGTCATAAGCCATGGCGTTTGCTTTGGCTTCCCTGGAAACAAAAGTGTAACCAATACCCAGTTCGTCCAAGGCAAAAGCGACCCCTTTTGATGCGCCACCCGTTCCTAAAATCAATGCTTTTTTATGGTGCGCTTGCAATAAGGGCTGCAGTGATTTCATAAAACCGTAGTAATCTGTATTGTAGCCCTTTAGCTTTCCTTTTTTGGTGATTTTAATGGTATTTACCGCGCCAATCAAAGTCGCTTTTTTCGAGAGTTGGTCTAAATAAGGGATCACAACTTCCTTATACGGAATGGTGACATTCATTCCTTTTAAGTCGGGAGTGTTTTTTATGATTTTGGGGAAAGCTGTTATTTCCGGAATGTCAAAATTCTCATAGCTGCAACCTGCTAAATTCTCGGTGTTGAATTTCTCGGTAAAATAGCCTTTAGAGAAGGAGTAATTTATGTTGCGCCCCAGTAAACCAAAGCGTTTTCTGATAATATCAATCATTATAAAATGGGTGTTGTATTTTATTTCGTATGTTTTGCAATGTAATTTTGCACCATTTTTCGCGCCCAAACCACGGGGAATAAATCTTCTAAAAGGATGTAATTATCAAAATTCAATCGCAAAGCATTGCTTAAATGGAATTTGGCTTTGGTAGTTTGTTGAATCATAAAATACAATCCAGCCAATCGATATTCAATTTCGTTCTCTTCCGGGAAATATTCCGAGGCCTGCAACAAGGTTTGTATGGCACTTTCAAATTCGCCTAAAAATTGGAGAATGTCCACCCAAAACAACCAAGTATCCAATTGGTAATCCCCAAATTCAACCGCTTTTCGATAGCCAAATTCAGCCTCTTCAAACAAGTTCAATTGTTTGTTTATCGTAGCATATCGCTTCCAATACATTCGATTTTGATTGTCGATTGCTAGTGCTTTATTGACATAAAGCAACGCTTTTTGGAAGTTTTTTTGGCGTACATAAAAATCGGTAATGGCAATCCATCCTTTGTCTAAAAGGGGATCTTCGTGAACTGTTTTGTTAAAGTATTTTAAAGCCAGCATCTTATTTCCTAATTTCTCGTAGCATTTCCCAATTCGCAATAAAGCATAGGAGGTAGGGTCGTCTAACTCAATGGTTCGGTTGTAGCTTTCAATAGCTTCTTCGTATTTTTTTAGGCGTTCCAGGGCTTTGGCTTTTTCCATAAAAGCGCCTAGAAATTCATCGTCAATTAGTGTGGCATAATCAAAAGCGCGAATGGCACTTTCATATTCTTTTACGCCATAATGCAAGCGACCTAACTGATGCCAGGCGATTTCGCTATACGGGTTTTTGTCGATGTACTGCTTCAAATAGGTTATGGCTTCTTGATTCTGGTCCAAGAATTCAAAGCAATACACTACGTTGTACAAAGCCGATTGGTCGTCAAGATCTTCTTCTAAGCATTTAATGAAACTTTCCTTAGCCATTTCCAGATTGTCCATAAAGAGGTATTCCATCCCGATTAAATTGTAGACGTCGGCTAAATCGTCGGTGTATTTTAAAGCAATTTTCAATAATTCAACCGCTTTTTCGTGTTGGTCCCTTTTAGAACAAATGTTGGCCTTTTGGATATAGATTTCTTCATTGGTTGGCTCGATGGCGTACAATTCATTCAATAGCTTTTCAGCCTGCTCAAGTTTGTCATCATAGACCAACATTTCAACTTGGACTAATTTTAGTCCAGTAGATTTCGGGTGCTGTTCTAAAGCTAGTTTTAGGGCTTTTTTTGCCAATGCGGCTTTGCCCATATCGAGATAGTGCAGTATAATATCTTCAAATTCTTCGGAATCAAAAAAGAGAACCTTGTTGGTTTTTAACATGGACTCAAATTTGGAAAGCGATAGGTTATATTCTTCTTCCTCGTTGCTTAATTGCATAGCTTGTTTTTTTTGAATTTGCCCAAAATAAAAGTAGGCAACCTAATTGTTATGGTGAGGAAAATTTGGAATTTTTGTAAACAATTTAATTAACAAGTTGATTGGTGATTTTTAATTTTGAAACGAGCTCGAAATCTTAAATCTGCTATCGTTACTCTTAAATCTTAAATCATTATTTCATTCAATACGTCCAACATTATGGCACAACCTTCCCGAATTTCATCCCCAGAGATGGTTAACGGGGGTGTGATTCTTATGGCGCATTCTTCAAATAATAACCAAAATAATATGAGCCCTTTGTCTTGACAGCGAAGAATCACCTCATTTGTTATTGATGCGCTTTCGGTCATGGCGGCTAGCATTAAACCTTTTCCTCTAATTTCAAGTATCAAAGGATGTACCAAAAGTGATCGGATGAGTTTTTCCTTTTCCAAAGCTTCTGCTATCAAATTTGTTTCGGTAATTTCCTGCAAAGTAGCTAGGCAGGCTGCCGCAATGACAGGGTGGCCTCCAAAAGTCGTGATGTGTCCCAACTTTGGATCGTGGCTCAACAAATCCATCATTTTCGATGAAGCCGTAAAAGCACCCACAGGCATGCCGCCGCCCATTCCTTTTCCCATCACCAAAATATCGGGCACAACATCGTAGTTTTGGAACCCGAAAAGTTTTCCCGTTCTTCCAAAACCCGGTTGGATTTCGTCGAGAATCAGGAGCGCACCCACTTGGTTGCAGCGCTCGCGAACTTTTTTCAGGAAGTCGTTATGAGGTTCAATAAAACCCGCACCACCTTGAATGGTTTCCAGAAGAATTCCCGCAGTTTTGTTGGTTATTTTGTCGATGTCGACTTCGTTATTGAAGGTGATAAATTCGACATCAGGAATCAACGGGCGAAAAATGCGTTTGCGTTCCTCGAATCCCATCACGCTCAACGAACCCATGGTATTGCCGTGATAGGCATTATGGCAAGAAATCAATTGGCTTCTTCCGGTGGTTCTTCGGGCGAGTTTTAAGGCACCTTCAATGGCTTCGGTACCGGAATTGACCAAATAGGTTTTTTCTAATGGTTTGGGTAGGAGTGAAGCCAGTAATTTACAATATTCCACGGCTGGACTTTGGGAATATTCGCCATACACCATTACGTGCGAATATTTGTCCAATTGGTCTTTTATCGCCTGATTGACCTTTGGTGGTTGATGACCGAGAGTACAGGCCGAAACGCCAGCCACAAAATCCAGGTATTTTTTATTGTTGGTATCAAAAATATAAGATCCTTTTGCATACGAAACTTCCATTCCTAAAGGATAGGGAGAAGTTTGGGCTTGGTATTTTATAAAATCATTGCTCAAAATTTATGTTTTTTTAATCGCAAAGTCACGAAGATTTTTCGCAAAGTTCACGAAGTTTTATTGGTCACAAAAATAGTTAAAACTATGCACTTTAGTGTATTTTGCTTTTAGCTTCTAAAAACATATTTTTGTTGAATGAATTCTCAGCGCAGAAATGTTGATAAGGTTTCAAAATTAACTGTTCATATAGTTTTTCAAACAAATATAGGTTTCCTATTCTGGTATATATTAGCACTTTGGTTTAAATGATGAAAGGTAGTATTTATGCATTTAATTTTCGGAATTTTAAGATAAAAAAGATATTGGGGTCGCCATTTTGGCAATTAGAATTTTGCTGTTGTAGTGTAGGAATTATAACAGAGGAGATGGTAAATAAACACATAGATTTTCATAGAAATTCTAATGAAAACAATAATGAAAATTTCATATTAGAAGACAAGCAATCAAGAAGTAGAAAGCTATCTTTGGCAACAGTCTAAAAAGGAATGATTTTGAAAATCAACTCAGAAACGAAAGAGAATATGACTGACAATAAAGTGATTGTTTATCAAGTTTTTACCCGATTATTCGGAAACAAAAACAGGAATAACAAACCTTGGGGAACCATTGAGGAAAATGGCGTGGGTAAGTTCAACGATTTTACGGTTAAGGCACTGAAAGAAATAAAAGATTTAGGCGTTGCTTATATTTGGTACACCGGGGTTCCACATCACGCCTTAGTTCAAGACTATACTTCAATTGGAATTTCAAATGATAGTCCCGAAGTGGTAAAAGGACGCGCCGGTTCGCCTTATGCCGTCAAGGACTACTATAATGTTAACCCAGATTTGGCGGTGAATCCTGCGAATCGTTTACTAGAATTTGAGGATTTGGTTGCCCGAACCCACAAAGCCGGAATGAAGGTAATTATTGATATTGTTCCTAATCATGTAGCCCGAAAATATGAAGGAAAAAACAATCCCGAAGGTGTCAGGGATTTTGGTGCTGATGATGATGTTTCAGTCGAATACCATCGAGACAATAATTTTTATTACATCCCAAATACTCCTTTCGAAATACCCGATACGGACAAACATTTGAACGGGGAGAGTAATCCTAATATTGACGATAAATTCCACGAATTTCCAGCAAAATGGACGGGTAACGGTTCTCGAATGGCGAAGCCAGATCGCAATGA
The DNA here is from genome assembly GCA_947461915.1 of Flavobacteriaceae bacterium. Classification (GTDB taxonomy): domain Bacteria; phylum Bacteroidota; class Bacteroidia; order Flavobacteriales; family Flavobacteriaceae; genus Flavobacterium. Next base: position 714 of record CANHNG010000095.1, on the reverse strand, counting down.
TTGGTATGAAACCGTGAAAATAAATTACGGAATTCGTCCGGATGGTTCGAAAGATTTCTCGGAACTTCCCCCGGGTTTTGATACCAAATCGAGCCAAGAACATTTCGATTTTTGGAAGGATAAAAGTGTACCTAATTCCTGGATAAAATTCCGCGACATCGCCTTATATTGGACAGCCAAAGGTGTGGATGGTTTTCGATATGACATGGCCGAAATGGTGCCTTATGAATTTTGGAGTTATTTGAATTCAGCCATAAAAATGGCAAATTCAGAGGCTTTTTTAATAGCCGAAGTGTATAACCCAAATGAATATCGCAATTATATTCGTTTGGGTAAAATGGATTATCTCTACGACAAAGTGGAAACCTATGATAAAATGAAGGATATCATTCAAGGTAGGTCCTGGCCAGATGGACTTTCGGATATCCAAAACAACCTCTCCGACATTGAACATCATATGTTGAATTTTTTGGACAATCACGATGAACAGCGATTGGCAAGTCACGAATTTGCTGGAACGCCAGAAAAAGGGAAGCCCTTAATGGTCGTTTCTACAACTATAAGCACTGCACCAACCATGATTTATTTTGGACAGGAAGTGGGGGAGGCTGCCAATGAAAATGGGGGCTTTGGAACGAATTCCAGAACTTCTATTTTTGATTATGTGGGTGTGCCCAATCATCAACGCTGGATGAACGAAGGAAAATTTGATGG
>CANHNG010000094.1 GCA_947461915.1 Flavobacteriaceae bacterium | reverse complement strand
TTTTTACGGAATTTCGCCCTTATTTTTTCAAAAATAGTTTTAGGCTTATCGTCATCATGGTAGCCGTTAGAATAAGTTTTGTTACCGTAGCCGTAGCCGGAACCATAGCCATAGCCATAGCCATAACCATAACCCGCTCCGTACTTGGCCTTGTTTTCAAACCCATTCAAAATAATACTTGTATTGTTGAGTTCTCCTCGTTTGACCCTATTATTCAGTGACGTAATCATTTCTTTTTTGGTAAAATTTTGCCTTACGATATATAAAATAACATCACAATATTGGGCCAACTCCAATGCATCTGACACAATTCCCACAGGAGGGGTATCTAAAATAATATAATCGTATTTTTGTTTTAATTCATCTATTAAATCCTTCATTCTGTCACTCATTATCATTTCAGCAGGATTAGGTGGAATAGGACCCGAAATAATTACATCCAGAAAAGGAATATGAGTATGATTGATAATTTCATCTACACTTTTTTGCTTGATTAGGTAATTCACAATCCCCACTTCATTCGTCAAATTAAACTCATCAAACAGTTTAGGCTTACGTAAATCCAGTCCAATAATTACCGTCTTCTTTTCGCTTAGCGCAAATACTGTGGCAATATTTAAAGAGCAAAACGTTTTTCCTTCTCCACTGACAGAAGACGTTATCATCAACGTTTTTGCGCCATCTATCTCTTGTTTTTTGTATAGAAACTGTAGTGAGGATCGTATGGCTCTAAACGATTCAGACAATGCCGATTTTGGTTTATTAAAAACTGCTAAGTCTGTATCATCTTTGCTTAGTCCGACAACTCCTATCAATGGAATCTGGGTTAATTTATTGATATCTTCGGTGTTTTGTATGGAGTTATTGATAAAGAAAATTCCAAAAACAAACAATAGCGGAATCAATAATCCCAAAAATAAGGCCAACACATAATTTACGGAGGTATTCGGGCCTATGAGTCCACCACCAATATCTTTTGCAGGATCAATAAAATGAATATCTGATAAATTTGCCGCTTTTACAATGTCCGCTTCGCTTCTTTTTTGAAGAAATGTACTGTAAATATTGTCGCTTAAATCATATTTTCTCTTGATTTTTATTAGCTCCTGTTGGTCTTCCGGAAGCTGTTTTATGGTACTCTCCGTTTCGTTTATTTTGCTGTTTACCATTGTCAAATCATACTGTAAAGAGGTTTTAGCTGTGGCAATATTTTCGAGTAAAACCCTTTTTACGGCTTCCATTTGATTGTCAAAATCCTTGAATATTTTATCGCTTTTCACCGCATAAGCCATTTCTGATCTTTGGGTGGAAAGGGAAATCAATTTCGACACATTCGCAACAACATTTGGATCCTCAATTCCCGCTACAGATGGCGCAGGAAGCCTGGCATAGTCAACGCTATTTTTTAAGTAATTTTTTAAAGAATTGTAATAGGCCGTTTTACGTGTAATTTCATCTCTTTTAATATCAAATTCTAAAATCTGACTCGAGAATTTTGCTCCTCCGTCTTCAATCTCAAATATATTTTTGTCTTTTCTGAATGACTTTAACTCGTTTGTAGTTTCCTTGAGTTGCGATTCCATCGCCACCAAAGTGCTATCAATGAAGTCTATGGTGTTTGTGGCAAATTGATTTTTATCGTCTAATTGTCTTTTAATCAGCATCTTAATAGTAGAATTTAAATACTCAACCATTCTGGCCTTATTAGGACCTTGCATTCCAAGCGTTATAATCGAACCTCCCTTATCATCTGATCTAACAGCTATGCCTTTATAAGCAGATACTGTGCCATCAAAATCATTAAATTGAACAAAATATTCGTTTCCTTTGTAAAAACCTGGATTATCCTTTATTTGCAATTTCCAATTTAAAAAAGGCAATGAAACTTGTTCTCCAACTTTGTATTGTTTAACAAATTCTCCTTGCACAACGGCTGTTTGACCATAGGAATTATCAGAATAGGTAACTATTGAAACTGAATTACTAGGGAATGGAATTCTAATTTGATATACATTTTCACTCAAAAACTTGATTCCAATAAGATTTCCTGCAATTTGACCCTTGTTTTTATCGATACTCACATAAAAGGGAACGGCGCCATAAGCATCCATAAGATTGTACTTTCCTTGCACAAAATAACTAATGTAATATTGCAATTTTTCAACGACCAACTCATTATGAGACCTCGACTGTAAAGTTGTAGAAATGGATTGAACCTGGTCTGATGTGCCTCCCCAGTTAAAAACCAAACTGGTATTGGACGTAAAAAAAGGATTGTTTTCCTCCTTAACAGAGATAAGCGTTTCCATTGCGTAAATTTTTTCCTTACGGATATTTACTTGATAGGCAATGGCGAAAGCGATTATCAAACTAATAACAAACCACTTCCAATAACTTGCTATTTTTATTAAAAACCCTTTAAAGTCAAACCTTGACTGATTTTCAAAAATCGAAAAATCTTTTATATCTAACATTTTTTTTAAATATAACTTAATTTTTTAAGAGTAAAAAAACGGTTGTGCTTAAAGACACTAACGTTAAAATCGTTCCCATGGACTCTAAACCCGTCTTTCCAGTTCCCCAAGTTTTCTGTTTGAGTGGTTTTATATAAATATAATCATTGGGTTGTAAATAATAATATGGGGATTGCATCACATTGATATCGGTAAGGTCAATGTCGTGCATTTCGATTCCAGAAGGCAATTGACGGATGATAGTTACTGCTTTTCTATTTCCAGTTATGGTTATATCCCCTGAATTTGCAATGGCCTGCATAATATTCAAATGATCCTGAAAAAGGGTTTTAGTCCCAGTACTTCCAATTTCTCCGTTAATCGTATATTTAAATCCGGCTAGTTTTACAGTTACAAAAATATTAGCTTCCTTATTAAAATAGTCGGCTAATAATTGATTCTCAATTTTGGTTCTTATTTCTTCCACCGTAAAACCATTTACATTTATTTCGCCTAAAACCGGAATACGTATGTTCCCGTGATCGTCAACCGTAAATCCGTCAAAATAGAGTCCAGATTCAGACTTTCCTGCCTCTCCTTGGTTTGTAGGGCTAAATATAGTGACTAACTTCGGGTCGTTTGCTTTTATAGTGATGCTCAAAACATCATTTGTTTGCAATCTATAAGGCTTTGAAGCTAGGGTTAAGATAGGAGACGCAACTTGGTCTCCATTTTTTTTCTGCAGATAAATTAAGTCATTAGTGGCAATACAAGAAGTAAAAAACAGGCTAATTCCTAACCATAAAAACAGTACTGATTTGTTCATTTTTATATTTTTGTAACAAATATAGCTTTTCATTTCACAATTCAAAAGTATCGCCATTTATTATGCTAGAATTAATTATTTTTAATAGCCTTTTCAAAAGGCACTCTTTGCAAAATGCTTCTTCCAAGAGTGACTTCATCCGCATATTCCAGTTCGTCGCCAACGGAAATTCCTCTCGCAATGGTAGAGGTGATAATGTCGCAATCCTGAATTTGTTTATAAATGTAAAAATTAGTGGTATCGCCTTCCATTGTTGAACTTAACGCAAAAATAATTTCGGAAACCGTACCTAATTTTATTTTTTCGACCAAAGTATTGATATTCAATTGGCTTGGCCCAACCCCGTCAATTGGCGAAATCTTCCCTCCAAGGACGTGGTAAATTCCTCTAAACTGACCCGTATTTTCTATTGCCATCACATCACGAATGTCTTCGACGACACAAATAATTTGATGATTCCTTTTAGTATTGGAACAAATTTCACAAATATCGACATCGGAAATATTATGACAACTTGTACAAAACTTTACCTCTTCCCGCATTGTGGTCAACGATTGTGCTAAGAATCCTGTATGCTCTTTGGGTTGTTTCAACAAATGCAAAACCAATCGCAAGGCAGTTCGTTTACCGATTCCCGGCAATTGAGCCATTTCGTTCACTGCTTTTTCTAAAAGTTTTGATGAAAATTCCATAAATGCAAAAATAGTGAATTTGGGAATTAGATAATTTGAAAACTAGAAGATTATTTAGAGGTATTCTCGTAAAGCTTCCATCCCTCAAAGGCTGAAGGCTTTTAAACTTAATACTGGTTGGTAGTCAACAATACAAGGGTACAGGCCACTTCAACTTTAATATTATTTAATTCCAATAATTGATAAAGTTCCGGATTTTCGGTTCCAGGATTAAAAATTACGCGTTTTGGTTTTACCTCAACGATATAATTGTAATAATCACGTTGACGAGTTGGGTTTAAATACAAAGTAACCGTATCAATGTTTTTGAGAGGAATCGCTTTAGTATGAATTTTTATTCCCGCTACTTCACCCGCATTTTGACCGATAGCAAGGACGGGATGTCCTTTTTCAACAAGCATCGTAATGGCTTTATAGGCATATCTATCCTGTTTTGCAGAAGCACCAAGCACCAAGGTTTTTTTATTTTTCATTGGACAAAAGTACAAAAAAGGAATGGTATGCTATTGTTCTCGTGGAAGGAAAATTTCCGCCATCATACATCTGGCGCTTCCTCCTCCACAGGCTTCGATAGTATCTAGGCTAGAACTTAAAATAGTAACGTGTTCTTCGAGTTGTGCGATTTGTTTTTTTGTCAAACTTTGATATGCCGAAGTACTCATCACTAAATACCTTCTCTCATCAGCCCCTATTACTTCAAGCATATTTCCGGCAAAATTATTGACTTGGGCTTCCGTAATCAAAATAACTTCCTTTTCATCTCCCCTCAAACTGTCCAACACCATTTTGCGTTCTTTTTTATCGTCGATACAATCGGCACAAATCACTGCAAAGGTCTCGCCAATACACATCATCACATTCGTATGGTAAATCAATTTTCGTTCGTCGTTCACCGTTTGAAAGGCTTCGAACAATACAGGGTAAAACTCAAAATCTTCGCAGAATTCTATGAATAATTCTTCGTCAGCACGAGGTGACAGGGCACAATACGCTTTGCCATTTTCTCTATCCAAAACGATACTTCCGGTACCTTCCAGATAAAACCCATCCTCCTCGGCAGAAGTATAATCCATAATTTCGTTGATAACAAAACCATTTCCTTCCAAAATATCTAGAAAATCTTCGCGACGCTCCTCACGACGGTTTTCGGCAAATAGGGGATATAAAACCACATCTCCATTTTCGTGAAAGGAAATCCAGTTGTTCGGAAAAATACTGTCTGGCGTGTCTGTCTCTTTGGTGTCATCAACGACAATGACATTTACCCCAACGGCTCGCAACTTTTTTACGAAAGCATCAAACTCTTCTTGTGCCTTCGCATTCACCGTTGCCGGCAAAAGATTTCCTAACTCCTTTTGGTAATAATTATTAACGGCCGTTTGCTCGTTCATTCGGAACGCTACTGGACGAATCATCAAGATAGAATTTGTTGTTTGGTTCATTGTCTTTGTTGTAGGTTATAAGTTGATGGTTGTAAGTTGTATGAATTGCAAAATTACGTTTTCCAATTATCTTCTACATACTTTATAAAATTATATATCTTAGTACTTAACTCATTGTATTTATTGATAAATTCCTGTTCATTTTCTATAATCTCAGGATACAATTTGGCTATTTTTTTATGTGAAACACGGTTTCAAGACAACTTGCATAAGAATAAGTAAGAAACTTTACGAAATCTGCTTTATATTATTTTTTCCATATCCCTCCACAATATTTGTTGAAACAGAATCAGATGACCTTCTCAATTGACTTCCTAATTCATACATTTCATGTTTTGGGAGTTTTAATGAATACGAATGACACTCATAAAACAATTCCAAACCTAAACTATAAACTTCTAAATCTTTATAACTCTTCATTTTTTTTCGTTTTACTGAATCCCTACACAACATAAAACCTATACTACAAAATTTCTCATTCTCTAATCAAAGGTAAAGTGGAGCAACGCAACAACCCCTCTTGTTTGGAAATTTCGGCATACGGAATTTCCTCTACCACAAATCCATGTGACCGCAACCAATTATTGAGTCGATTGAATTTTTTTTCGGAAACCACAACATTGGTATCAATAGAAAAAACATTGGAATTCATATTGTACATCTCTTTCCTTGTGATATGGAATAGATTCTCCTTTCCAAAAAGGTTTACTAAAAACCTATAATCCGCCTCTTCGCGAAAACCCCTTTTGTAGATTATACCTTTGTTTTTTCCAACGGGCTGAAAGCAGCAATCCAAATGTAAGGCATTATCACGAGCTTCAATTTTAGATTTTACCAAATCAAATTCCTTTACGATTTTATTGGGAAATAAATCTTTGATGTATTGAACGCCTTCGGCATTAGTTCTTGCAGTTATATAATCGGCATAATCACTTCCTTTATAGGTGCCAATAAAAATATAATCATTCCAAAGCATCACATCTCCGCCCTCAATATGTGCTTTTTCAGGTGGACGAACGATTTTTTTTGTATCAATTTGGTCAATAATATATTGAATGGCATCCAATTCTCGTTCTCTGTCTGGCAGAATATTTGATTTAATAAAAATATCGCCAATTACGAAACCAATGTCTCTAACAAAAATTTGATTGTAATTGGCTATTAATTTGGGACGAAAAACAGTTACTCCATATTTATTTAAAACTAGATTGAAGGCTTCCATTTCCAATACCATATCTGACTCTAGCGGATAAGTTCCCGCCATAATATGCTCCAAAGATTTAGGGTCGTAGGCTTCTTCAATTTTAGGCGTTGGTCCATTACTAATTGCAGAACCTAAAACCACTACCCGTAGCCTTGAATTTTCGTTATTACTATTTAACTGCAACATTTCTTTTATTTGGCTACTTTGAGTCGTCCTAAAATAGGTTGACAAGTTTTACAATAAATTAATTAAAACCAGTGAGGCTATCTTCACTGGTTTTTTCATATACAAAGTTAGGTGTTTTCATATTTAAACTCAAATGTGGTCTTTTAGTATTATAGCATTCCACCGA
>CANHNG010000093.1 GCA_947461915.1 Flavobacteriaceae bacterium | reverse complement strand
TACTATCACTTAAAGTTAAACCTTTCATAAACATGCCCAAAGCTGCCAAAAACAAAAATATTCGCATCAATTAATAATCATTATAGAAAGGAAATTACCCAATCCTGGTCGGAGTTCATTAGAAAATTCTTGAGCAGGCTTATTCGCTATTGTTATGATTCTCCAAATATTAATTTGAGCTATAATATCAATAAGAATAGAAATCAATATAGCGAAACCAAAACTAGCATACAGTTTTGAAGAAAAAACTGAAGTACTGTTCAAAAATCCTGGACCAATAGCGGATGTAGCGATTAAAAAAGCAGCACCGTAATAGGCTGTATTTATTTTTTTGCTCATAAAATAGGTTGTATTTTAATGTTATTTAATTGTAATGTATCGTGAATTCGTTTTATGAAATTAAGGGCAAGTTCCCCATCACCATGAACACAAATAGTATCTGCTTTTACTGGAATTTCTTTACCATTAGCCAACACTGTTTGTTTTTGTACCATTTGTAATACATGAGCTATCACTTCTTCTTCATTATGCAATAACGCATTTTTATCCGTTCTTGGAGTCAACGTTCCATCAGGTTGGTAGGTACGATCGGCAAAAACCTCATTGCACGTTTTTAAACCCATTCCCGCAGCAACTTTGATTAACGCACTGCCGCTTTGTGCATATACTTGTAAATCTGGATTAATTTCTATAATGGCATTACAAATGGCTGAGGCCAAATTTTCATCTTTTGAAGCCATATTATACAATGCTCCATGAGGTTTTACATGATGCAAATGGCAGTTGTTTTTTGAGGCAATAGCAGAGAGCAATTCGATTTGTCGATTAACCATATCATGAACCTCATCAGGAAGAAAATTCATATTGGTTCTTCCAAAATTCTGTATATCCGGAAAAGAAGGATGCGCACCAATTTTTGCATTATGGGCCAATGCCAATTCAATGGTTTGTTGCATGATGGTTTCATTTCCAGCATGATAACCGCAAGCAATATTTACCGATGTAATGTACGGCATAATAGCGGCATCATTGAGCATTCCTTCTCCCATGTCGCAATTCAAATCAACTGAAATACCCATCGATTATTTTTTGTTGTGTCACATATAATTTTTCTGCTTCACTAAATGAAATCTTTTTAAAATCAATAGTTTCACTAGGTTTTAGTTGAGCCAAAACAGGCAAATCAACTGCCGCTACCTGACCTATTCTAGGGTAGCCTCCTGTAGTTTGGCAATCGTTCATTAATACAATTATTTGTCCACTAGGCGTTAATTGTATTGTGCCTTTGGTTACTGCTGTAGAAATTAATTCGTTAGTATTATCAAGCCAAAGTGGTTCTCCCTGCAAATGATAACCCATTCGATCACAACGATTACTAATCACAAATTGTTGGGAATAAAATTGTCGAACACTATCTTCCTTTACCCAATTTATTTCATGACCTTCTATTACCCTAATAATTTTATGGGGTTCAAAAATAGTAAGTTCAAGTTTATCCATTTTTTTTATGGGTTGATTCTCATTTTCAAAACGCAAAACCATACCTTTTTTTAGTACAGAGCCTATCGTAATCTTTGGCGAAGCACTTCGACTGTTCATAATTACTTTGGAAACAAAACCTCCTTGTACTGCAATATAGGTTCTTAATCCTTGATTGTTAAATCGAACTTCTAAAATATCCGTTGGCTTTACAGAATGCGAGTGATTCAATTCTATAAGTTCTCCATTGACAAACGCAATTCCTGCACCTGTTACTGCAATATGGGTTTCTTTGTTAAACTGAATGCTTAATCCGCCCATAGTACATTCAATAGTAGCGCTATTTTTTGCATTACCTACCAAAGCATTTGCTATATTATGGGAAAGTACATCTATGGCTCCACTTAATGGCACTCCATAAGATCGAAAACCTGTCCTGCCGTTGTCTTGAAAGATCGAAAAAACACCCGGCTTTAGCACAACTGCATCTGGATGATTTTCTTCACCTGTAACGGCAACGTTTTTCTCTTTTTTAATTTTATAAAATTCTTCTTTAGAAATGGAATAAAAACGTACTCTATCTCCCGTTTTGAAAAAGAAAGGATCTTCTTTTTCGGCATCAAATAAACAATACGGCGTTTTACCAATAATTTGCCAACCTCCTGGCGATGCCAAGGGATAAATACCCGTTTGGTTTCCGGCTATGCCCACAGCACCCTCTTCTATAATAGCGCGAGGGGTGGCTTTACGGGGGGTAGAAATCTTATTGTCTACTTCTCCCATATAAGAAAAGCCAGGCAAAAAACCCATCATGAATACTTTGTAGTCTTTTTGCTGATGAAGTTCAACAACTTCTTGAATTGAAATACCTTTTTTTTCAGCAATATATTGAAGATCAATACCAAATTCTATATCATAACAAACGGGGATTGTAACGCAATTTTCTTGAAACGCTATCTTATGGGAACTTTCTTTGAGTAATTTTTCTATATAACTTTTTACAAACGCTGTTGGACTATCATCTACATCCAAAATCAATTCCGGTTGGTAGAAAATGGTAAGAGTCGTATATGCCGGAACGGTTTCTACAAACCCAAAAAAAGGTTTTTTATTAAGCAATGTGTTCAGGTTTGCTATTTTTTCGTAAATAGAAAAATTAATTTTGTTACCCCATTCTAGCGTAATAGCATTCTCCGAAAGTGAGTACATTTTTAAATCCATAAAATAATTATGCTATTTCAAATGTAATAAAAAACAACATTTATGTTGAAATTTTCATGTTGTAGTCTCTAATTTAAATATTCATTCTAAATTCCTCAATTACCGGATTTGCTTTTGCAAAATCTGTTTCTTGAATGAATACTTCTACGGCTTGTCCCAAATTACCAAAACCGGCTAGTCTTGCCGATTGTATATTGTTTTTGACAACCGTATTCACTCCTATTTCTTCAATTTTTTTCTGCAAAGCCAATGCTAAAATTTCACTTCCTGAAAACACTTTCATTAGTCCCATTATATTTTTATTTTTTATATTATTCTTCCGTTTCTGCTTCCTCTTCGAAATCTTCCTCCTCCTCAAAATCAAATTCAAAAGGCTCTAACAACATTTTATCTGCAAGGATTCCTATTCGTTCCGAGAATACTTCCGAGAAAATAATACGTTGGGTTTTGGTTATACTATTCGAAATACGCATAATTTTGGTTTCGTGACGCAACTTCAAAATAGGATCGGCATCATCAAGAATGAACATTCTCAATCGGTTGACGTTATAACCCGCCGTGGTAAACATTTCACCCAGCTTGTTAGGCGTTCCTATCAAAACGTCAATTCCTGTGGAAATATAATTCTTGTCATATTCCATATCACCTTTGTCATGCACACCATACACTCTTAAATCAGTATATTTTCCATATTTTTCGAAAAGAGCCTCCATTTCCAGAACCTTGGTTTTGTCTTCCACAATAATCAGTGCCCGTGGTGATTCCTCGCCTTCCTGTTTTAGCTGTTGAATTACATTCAAGACTATGGTCGTCGATTTCCCGCTTCCTTTTGGAGCAATAACAATGCAATCGGCACCACTTTTTAAAGTCGAAAATGTTTCTTGTTGCATTTCATTGGCTTCGGTTAAACCATCTTCAATTAATGCTTCTTGTAACTTATCGTATATTTTTTTTAATTTCATCTTTTAAGATTGAAAGATTAAAAAATTTAATGATTGAAAGATTGAATACTCAAATCGAATCTTTAAATCTTTAAATTAATTTTATTTGCTTGCGAACAATTGTACATCACTTTCTGAAATCTCGCTTCCGCCAAGGATAATCAGTCGCTCTACCACATTTCGTAATTCACGAATATTTCCCGTCCAATCGTATTCCTGCAGCAATTTGACCGCTTGTTTCGAAAAATATTTTACGGCAGTTCCTTGTTCTGAAGCTATTTTTTCGGCAAAATGTGAAATCAACAGCGGAATATCGTTTCTTCTTTCGTTCAACGAAGGGACATTAATCAGGATTACGGCTAAACGATGGTACAAATCCTCACGGAAACGGCCTTCGGCAATTTCCTTTTTCAAGTCTTTATTCGTTGCTGCAATGACGCGAACATCGACTTTAATATCTTTGTCGGCGCCAACTCGGGTAATTACATTTTCCTGTAAAGCACGCAACACTTTGGCTTGAGCCGAAAGACTCATGTCGCCAATTTCATCCAAGAAAATAGCTCCTTTGTCAGCCGCTTCAAACTTTCCTGCACGGTCTTTCACCGCAGAGGTAAAAGCACCTTTCACGTGACCAAACAATTCACTTTCTATCAATTCACTTGGAATTGCGGCACAATTCACTTCGATTAAAGGGAAATTGGCCCTTTGGCTTTTTTCGTGCAATTGATGGGCAACGAGTTCTTTCCCTGTTCCGTTTGGCCCCGTAATCAATACCCTAGCCTCGGTTTGGGCCACTTTATCAATCATCAATTTGATGCGATTAATAGCTTCACTTTCACCAATCATATCGTAATTCTTACTGACTTTTTTCTTAAGAATTTTGTTCTCGACAACGAGTTGTTTTTTATCCAAAGCATTGCGAACCGTGTTCAACAATCGATTCAAATCCGGTGGTTTTGAGATGTAATCAAACGCTCCTAAACGCATCGTTTGAATGGCAGTTTCCATATCACCGTGTCCGGAAATCATTACCATCGGAATTTCTGGTTTTATTTTTTTTACGGCTTCGAGCACTTCGACTCCATCCATTTTGGGCATTTTTATGTCGCACAACACAAGGTCGTAATCATTGTTTTTTATTTTCTCCAATCCTTGAATTCCGTCTTCTGCATCTTCTACAATATAAGCGTCGCTTTCTTCAGAAAGTATTTTGGTAAGCACTCTTCGAATGGCTGCTTCATCTTCTATGATAAGTATTTTGCTCATTTGTTTTTTTGGTTAATCAGTCAAACGAATAAACTTTAATATTTCATCCATTTATACAATTCTTTCCACGTTGGTTTTTTACCATACATTAATATTCCCACTCGGTATATTTTTGCAGCAAACCAAACCACAAAAAGGAAAGTTACAAAAAGTAACGTGACAGACATCACTAGTTGCCACCAAGGTACGCCAAATGGAATTCGCATCAACATTACTATGGGAGACGTTAGGGGAATCATAGAAAACACAGTAGCAATTGTTCCGTGAGGGTCATTGATTACCGTAAAAAATCCGATATAAACCGCCAAGATTAACGGCGTAATAATAGGCAAAAGAAACTGTTGTGAATCGGTTTCACTATCAACTGCAGCCCCTATTGACGCATAAAAAGAACTATACAAAAAGTAACCTCCTATGAAGTAAACCACAAAACTTATAAGGATTGTGGCAATAGGCAACCCCCATAATTCCTTTATATAAATTTGTGCTGTTGCAGCAAATTCTTGATTGGTAGCTTGAACCATCGAAGGTGGGATTTTTGCCGCTGGACTGGCGTCAATGCCAAAAAATGTGGAAGCGGCAAACATTAATATTAACCCGATAACCGTCCAAATAAGAAATTGCAGCAAGCCGGCTAATGCCGTCCCTACAATTTTTCCCATCATCAACTGAAAGGGTTTTACCGATGAAATTATGATTTCGACAATGCGATTTGTCTTTTCTTCGATGACGCTGCGCATCACCATATTGCCATAAATAATAATGAACATCATGATTAGGTATCCAAAAGCACCACCGATAGCAATTTTGATTTCATTGAGTCCTTTCACGCTTTCTTCGCCTGTTGCTTTTGCGAGGTTGATACTCACTTTGGCTTCGGCATTTTTAATTGCCAAGGTGTCCAATTTGGCTTTTTCGAAGTTATCTTTTGTTAGTTTTTTTGCAACAATCTCTTGTATATTTTCGACAAAAGAGATGCTGGGACTTTCGTTTGATATAAATTGTATTTTATTTTCTAAATCCTTAGGATTATTCACTTTCGGGATATAAAGCAGTCCTTCATAGTTTTCGTTTGTGATGCTGTCTTTCAAGAATTTCACATCAATAGCGGATAAATCATGGTAAACATATTCGCCGTTCTTGCTGTTTAGCACCTTGAATTCATTAACAAATAAACCAGTTTCATCGTGAATGGCAACTCGTTTTGTATCCGCTTTCATCGTGCTCAAATAGCCCACGAAAGCAGCTATCCCCACAAAAAGTAAGGGACTTAAAAAAGTCATTACAATAAAAGATTTATTCCGCACTTTGGCGACAAATTCTCTTTTTATTATTAGTGATATAATGCTCATTAAAAGTGTTATAAGTTTAGAAAGGTTATACGTTTATAGGTCATATAAAATTATTTTTCGCTTACCGTTTGAATAAAAATATCCGTGACGCTTGGGATCTTTTCCACAAAATGGGTTACTTGTCCTCTTTGGGTGAGGATGTTGAGCAATTCATTTGGCGTTGCGTTTCCGAGTTGGATTTCGAGTTTCAATTCATTGTTGAGCGATTTAAAATTCGTTTGACCCACTTTAAATTTCTGGGTAATATCATACATCAACCCTTCAATATTATCAGATAAAATGCCCACTTCAAAACTGTTGGTTCTAAATTTCTGCTTCACATCGTCTAATCTTCCTTCAATGAGTTTGTTCGATTTATGAATTAAGGCAATGTGGTCGCACAATTCTTCGACGCTTTCCATACGGTGCGTGGAGAAAATTATGGTAGAACCCTGTTTTCTCAATTCCAGAATTTCGTCTTTAATTATGTTGGCATTAACTGGATCGAACCCCGAAAATGGCTCATCGAAAATCAGTAATTTTGGCTTATGCAAAACACAAACCACAAACTGCACTTTCTGTGCCATTCCCTTAGATAGTTCTTGGATTTTCTTATTCCACCACCCTTGAATTTCGAGTCTTTCAAACCAATATTCCAATTGTTTTTTGGCTTCGGCTTTGGAAAGTCCTTTCATTTGTGCCAAGTACAAACATTGCTCTCCCACTTTCATGGTTTTGTACAAACCGCGTTCTTCGGGCAAATACCCTATATATT
>CANHNG010000092.1 GCA_947461915.1 Flavobacteriaceae bacterium | reverse complement strand
AAGGACAAAAACATACCGTAGTGGGATTGCAAACGGCTGTTGATATGAAAGCAGACATTGCTCTTTTCTCGGCAGGAGGTCAAACTTCATTAGATTGGGCACCTAAATTTGCGGCTGCTGGAACAACTGTTATCGATAATTCATCAGCTTGGAGAATGGATTCAACTAAAAAATTGGTTGTGCCAGAGATCAATGCCAATGAATTGACGAAAGAAGATAAAATTATTGCTAATCCAAACTGCTCTACCATCCAAATGGTATTGGCTTTAGCCCCATTGCACAAAAAATATAACATCAAACGTGTTATTGTTTCCACTTACCAATCCATCACTGGAACTGGTGTAAAAGCGGTAGAGCAATTCGAAAACGAGTGTGCAGGAATAGAAGGTGATATGGTTTATAAATATAAAATCAATAGAAACTGTATTCCACAATGCGATAGTTTTGAGGCTAATGGGTATACCAAAGAAGAAATGAAATTGGTCAATGAAACCAAAAAAATATTAAGTGACGATAGTATAAAAGTTACTGCCACTGCAGTTCGTGTACCAGTTGTGGGCGGTCACAGCGAAGCGGTGAATGTAGAATTCAGCAGTGATTTTGACGTCAACGAAGTACGAACTATTTTGAGTCAAACGGACGGTATCGTGGTGCAAGACAATTTGGACACTTTTACGTATCCAATGCCAAGATATGCCGAAGGAAAAAATGAGGTTTTTGTGGGTAGAATTCGTCGTGACGAAAGTCAAGCAAACACCTTAAATATGTGGATTGTGGCTGATAATTTAAGAAAAGGGGCTGCAACAAATACCATTCAAATTGCCGAATATTTAGTTGCAAACCATTTGGTTTAACCTCCATTTGAATAATTTATAAATCCGATTGACTTTAAAAGTGTTAAAGTTAATCGGATTTTTTATTTGCTATTCCTATATTTGCATCGAATGAAAAAGAAATTTACCCTATTAAATTCTTTCTTGATGATGGCAGTATTGTTTTCGATACTGTTTCAATATGTGCATAGTTATGAACATTTGGCAAAACAACTTTCTGAAAAAAAATGTTCTCATAAAAACATTTCTAGTCACGAAATCACTCATCAACACCAAAATTTTGACCATTGTTTTGTTTGTGATTTTACAATAAGCACTTTTATTTCTTCAGATATTTCAAATTTTGAATTCAAAAAAATAATTATTCCTTCTGGGTATTCTTTTTTCAATTCAAGGGAAATAACCCAATTCTTTAAAGGAAGCCTTTTTGCGCTTCGTGCTCCCCCGAGTTTTATTGTTTAAATTAATTACCCTCAAGGCACAAAGGCATAAAGTTTTTGCGCTACCTATTTAACAATAAAATCATTTCAAATGAAAAAAAATATAACTGCCCTATTTATAGGGTTTTCTGCCATGCTTCAGGCACAAAACACCATTTCAGGAACCGTTACCGATTCCAAAAAACAACCTCTAATTGGAATTGCGATTGATATACCGGAATTACACATAGGAACTTCGACAGATGAAAATGGTAATTATTCCCTGTCAAATCTTCCCAACGGAAAAGTAAAATTGGCTTTTGCCTATTTAGGATTTGCAACACAGAATAAAACCCTAAATCTTCAAAACAAAGAAACCACTCTAAACATCGTTCTCGAAGAAACTGAATTCCAAATGGACGAAGTAATTGTTTCAACAGCTTTCAATAAACTTCAATCACAAAACGTGATGAAAGTAGAACATTCAAGCATTAAAGAATTACAACAAAAAGGAACTTCTACTTTGATTGAAGGATTGGCAACCATTCCAGGTGTTTCTCAAGTTTCGACGGGAACTTCCATCGGGAAACCTGTCATTCGCGGTTTGAGCGGGAATCGCGTTTTGGTATATTCACAAGGCGTTCGAATCGAAAATCAGCAGTTTGGCGACGAACATGGTTTGGGATTAAACGATGCTGGTGTCGAAAGTGTCGAAGTAATAAAAGGTCCGGCGTCGTTGCTTTATGGCTCTGATGCGTTAGGTGGTGTTTTGTATTTCAACCCTGAAAAATTTGCAAACACGAATACATTTAAAGGCGATTTTAATCAACGATTATTTTCAAACACTTTGGGTAGCAACACTTCATTGGGATTAAAAACTTCTGGTAAAAACTGGAAAGTCTTGGCAAGAGGAGCGTATGATACACATTCCGATTATGCAATTGCCGACGGAGACAGAGTTACCAATACGCGCTACAATGAAACTGATTTCAAAACTGGAATTGGTTACAGTAATTCAAAATTTTCAAGTGTTTTGCGCTATAATTTCAATAAGTTAGATTTGGGAATTCCCGAAGAAGGCATCGAAGCACAATCCACAAGCAAAAAAACAGAATATCCCAAACAGGGGGTTTTCAATAATTTGTTGAGTTTAAACAATGTTTTCTTTTTCGAAAAATCAAAATTGGATGTCGATTTGGGCTATATCTCAAATGATAGAAGTGAATTTGAAGACAGCGATGTCGCGGTTTTACATATGAAATTGAAGACATTCAATTATGACGCTAAATACCATTTGCCAAAAATAGGCAACTTTGAATCAATCATAGGGATTCAAGGAATGAGTCAAAGTAATAAAAATTCGGGCGAAGAATTCCTGATTCCGGATGCCACAACGAATGATTTTGGTTTTTTTGGAACTGGAAATTACGAATGGAAATCGAATGTATTACAAGCAGGATTGCGTTTTGATAATCGAAAAATAAAAAGCGATGCTCAGGGAATTCCTGGTTTAGCAGGTTCTTTTCAAGCCATCGATAAATCGTTCAATAGTTTTAATGCTTCTCTGGGATACAAAACTAATTTAGCCAACGATTTGTCTTTGCGATTGAATGTGGCTTCTGGTTTTCGCGCACCAAATTTGGCTGAATTAACCTCAAATGGCGTTCACGAAGGAACGAACCGTTACGAAGTTGGAAACCCCAATTTGAATACGGAGCAAAATGTACAAACCGACCTAAATATAGAATACAAAGGTAGCCATTTCGAATTTTTTGCCAACGGATTTTACAATCACATCAATAATTATATTTATACTTCGCCAACTGGAGCAATAATTGACGAGAATTCAGTTTTTGATTATATTCAGAATGACGCCAAATTATTTGGTGGTGAAATCGGCTTGCATTTTCATCCACATCCATTGGATTGGTTGCATTATGAAACCAGTTTTGAAACAGTTACCGGCAAAAAGCAAGATGGTGATTACTTGCCTTTGATTCCTGCAAACAATTGGAATAACACCCTTCGAACGGAGTTCAAAATTAAAAATTGGTTGGATGACGGATTCGCCTCATTGCAGTTTTCAACAACTTTCAACCAGGGTAATGTGAGTGGTTTCGAAACAAAATCAAAAGGGTACACTTTGGTACATTTGGGTTTTGGAGGGAAAATAAAATTCGGAAAAACGGCTTTTGACATAAATTTAAACGGCAATAATTTATTGGATAAAAGCTATATTGCTCATCTTTCCCGCTTGAAAGTGGATGGCATTCCCAATATTGGCAGAAACATTGTTCTAGGGTTAAATTTTAATCTATAGAAGAAAATCATTAATTTATTTCATCACAAATTCACAAATTATTTTCTGCCATTAGTTTATAATTTGTGAATTTGCGGTTATTTTTTAATACTCAATCTTACCTACATAACGCATCACGCGAACAATTTTGTCTTTTCGTCGATTGATATAAGAAGAGGAACTGGTAGCGGAATATTTTCTGGGATTAGGTAATATGGCGGCAATCCCTGCGGCTTGTATTTTTGTAAGACTTGAGGCATCTTTCCTATACCAATGTTGGGTTGCGGCTTGGGCTCCATAAATACCATCCCCCATTTCGATGCTGTTGAGGTACACTTCCATGATTCGTTCCTTCCCCCAAATTAACTCTATAAGAACCGTGAAATAAGCCTCCAGTCCTTTGCGCAGATAACTTCTTCCTTGCCAAAGAAAAACATTCTTGGCGGTTTGTTGAGATATCGTACTTCCTCCTTTTATTCTTCGGCCTCTTTCATTCCCTTTATAGGCTTTTTGCATTGCCTTAAAATCGAAACCGTTGTGAACTAAAAAGGTTCCATCTTCACTGGCAATGACCGCTTTTTGTAAATTAACAGAAATGTTTCCGATGGGTTCCCAATCGTGACTAAAATAAATTTCCTTCCCTGCTAATTTGTTTTCTAATACTCGAATTACCATCAAAGGCGTGAATGGTACTGGCACAAATTTGAAAAAAATTACAGAAGAAACGGAAAGCCCAAGAAACCAAAGTAAGGCCTTAGATAAAAACCGGCTTAGTTTACTTTTAAAATTGTCTGATTGTTTTTTTTTGGGTTGTTTCGCTTTTTTTGATGCTATTTTTGTTGCCATTATATTAAATCTGCTAGTTCTTTTTCTGCTATATTAATCATTTGAAACGTTATAATACAGCCTTAATTTTTCACGAAGTCCTCACGGATGGGGCTGAAAATATCAATAAGAATTCCGGTTTCTATACAAACAGCGCCGTGTAAAACATGGGGGGCAACGTAAAAACTATCGCCTGCCTTTAAGGTTCTAACCTCTCCACCAATCGTCACTTCAAATGCACCACTTTCTACATAGCTGACTTGGGAATGGTAATGCTCGTGGAGTGCGCCAATTCCTCCTTTTTCGAAATGGACATTTACGAGCATGAGGCTGGCGTCAAAACCCAAGATTTTACGTTTGACTTTATCGCCAACGAATTCCCATTCGATTTCATCCCCTATTATAAATGCCGCGCTGGCTCCGTAATTTTGCATAATGCATGTATTGCTGTAGTGAATATTTATTCTAATGATGACCCCTTACTCAAGAAGTGTTTATTTGTAGCTAATAAAGAAGGTGTCAAGGTTCCACAAATTTTGGAATAATCAAAGTTAAAAAAAATTCCTACTTTAGAAATAAAAGCAGGAATTTTATGTTTAACGAATTTATAAAATTTAAACGTTTTTCAAATTGATGACTTCTTGATCGGTTAGTAGCCTCCAGTTTCCTCTTGGCAAATTCTTTTTGGTCAACCCTGCAAAGGCAACCCTGTCAATTCGCAAAACATCATAACTGAAATGTTCGAAAATAGAACGAACCACTTTTACGTTGGCCGATCTCAATTTTAGACCAATTTCGCTTTTTGCCTCTCCTTCAATGTAACTTACATCTTCCACAAAAACGCGGTGTCCGTCAAGAACTAAGCCTTTGTTTATTTTTTCTAAATCCTCAAATTTTAAATTTTTATCCAAGGATACTTGGTAAATTTTTGATGATTTTTGGTTGGGCAATGTGAATTTCCGAATCATGTCCGTATCGTTTGTAAACAACAACAAACCGGTTGTATTTTTATCCATTCTTCCAACAGCTCCAATTTTTGCCGTCGTAGAACCTTTTACCAATTCTAAAACGTTTCGGTATTCTTGTCCTTCGTCAAGTGCAGTGGTAAAGTTTTTCGGTTTGTTTAGTAAGATATACACTTTTTTCTCCGGTGTCAAAGTGGCGCCATCAAAATTCACGACATCTCCCGGTTTTACCATGTATCCCATTTCGGTAACAGGAATTCCATTTACTTTTACTGTTCCAGATTGAATGTAAATATCCGCATCACGACGCGAACAGGCACCAGAATTGGCAATATATTTATTCAGACGAATTTCGTCTTTTACTTTGGGTCTCTTTGGTGCTTGATTCGGTTTTTTCTCCACTTTATCTGTGGCAGCATCAGCAACTTTAGTGTTAGGTTTTACTTTTTTAGGCCCCTGGGCACGTTTCTGCATGGCAGGTTTCGGCTTATTCGAATTGGGTCTGGAACTTTTTGCTCTGCCTCCACTTTTATTTGTATTGCCTTCCTTGTTATTCATAAATGCTGTAAATTACTTCTTCATTTTAACCTTTAATGGTTTTGTGGGTGCAAAGATAGTTTATTCTTGTGTAATAGTTGAGTGTTTTTGGTTGAGGGTTTTAGCCCTGATAAAAGTGAAAATCCTTTTGTGCCGGTGTCCGGCACAAAAGATTGAAACGGATAGCAGGAAAAAGCTCCTAAAAAACTAAATAGACCGCAACAATTTTTCTCCATGCCACAAGACACTCGGATTAATCAGTACAATGCAAAAAACACCTGCCACAATCAAGAATTTTAGGACATTATGAAGTGAAAGATACTGCTCTTTTGAGTTGGCTTTCCAAAGATAAAGCAAGAAGAAAATCAAAATAATCAGGCAGGAATAAAAATAAAGATCCATATATCCCACGTCGAAGATTTCGATTAAAACATATACCGGAACGATGGTTGTTATTGTTAAAGCCGTAATTATTTTTTTGGAAACGACTTCTCCGTAGACGATAGGAATCGTTTTGTAATCGTTGGCCAAATCGCCTTTAATATTCTCCAAATCTTTTATCATTTCGCGAATCAGAAGCAATAAAAACAAGAAAGTGGCATGTCCGAAGATGACCTCATACAGGTTTTTGTAATACAGAAGAATAGCAAAAAAAGGCAAAATAGCCAGAAAAGCAGCAGTCAAATTTCCTATAATTGGGTATTTTTTTATGCGATGGGAGTAATACCAAATCAGGAAAATGTAAACCGAAAAAAACAAGAAGGCCCGCCAAGATACAAAAATGGCTAAAAAAGCAACAATGAAATTCAAGGTAAAATAGACGTTCAGTTTTGTTTTCTGACCAACCAACCGGTCGAGCAAGGATTTATTAGGGCGATTGATTAAGTCTTTATTGCTGTCGTAAAAATTATTAATAATATAACCCGAGGCAATCGTCAACGACGAGGCTAACACGATGATAAACAAATCGACATCGAGTAGGATGGATAAGGCTCTTTTTTCGGGAGCAAGGATAAATACCGCCGAGAGATATTGGGCCAGAATAATGATTGGAATGTTGTAGCCTCTTACGACAGAGAACAAACTGGCGAATTTCATCACTACTATTTTGTTCTTCCTGCTTAGCATTTTAGAATTGGTAAACCACTTCTAGTTT
>CANHNG010000091.1 GCA_947461915.1 Flavobacteriaceae bacterium | reverse complement strand
ATTTGCTCCCGCAACAGTATCAAACCCGAACTTGGTTTAAAATACAATAAAGTGCCCATATTAGCCTCTTTCATATTATCAGGCGAACTCATAACCGGTTCTAAAGTTTTTTTTGTGAATTTTTTTGCGTTTTTATGCATGTCCATAGCTTCTATCTTGTACTCCCCATTATTAAAATCAACGGAACTCAACGAATTGATGAATTCGTTAAACCCTTCATCCATCCAGCCAAATAAGCGTTCGTTAGACCCTACAATCATGGGAAACCACGCGTGCCCAAACTCATGATCCGTAACTCCCCATAAATCCTCACCTTTATCCTTGTAATCACAAAAAACAATACCGGGATATTCCATTCCGCCAACAATTCCAGCCACATTTGTCGCAACAGGATAGGGATATTCAAACCATCTTTTAGAATAATTTTCGATTACCGCTTTACTGTATTCAGTTGAACGCCCCCAAGCTTCATTACCGTCACTTTCTACAGGATACGCAGAAATCGCCATCGATTTTTTACCACTTGGTAAATTGATTCTTGCAGCATCTAAAATGAATGAAGCCGAAGAAGCCCAAGAAACATCCCGGGAATTCCTGATTTTGAAATGCCAGGTTTTAAAAGAATTGTCAATTGCAATTTTAGCCGATGCCGTTTTAACTTCGTCACTGGACCGCACGATAACCGTTATGTCACTTTGTTTTGCTTGAGCCAAACGCTTTTGATGCTCCACACTATATACTTCGGTAGGATTTACCAATTCGCCTGAACAAACAACAAAATGATTAGACGGCACTGTAATGTTTACATCAAAATCTCCATATTCCAAATAAAACTCAGATGCCCCCAAATACGGATGGGTATTCCACCCTCTTATATCATCATACACACACATTCTTGGCTACCATTGTGCGACAGTGAAAATTTTGCCGTTTTTGGTTTCCAATATCCCCATTCTATCCGAACCCTCATTTGGTGAGATAAAGGAATAATCAATTTTAATTTTCACGATTCCTCCTTTAGATTTTAACTCTTGAGGAAGGAAAACCTGCATTCTGGTATCACTAACGATGTATTTGGCGTCTTTTTCTATTAATTTTCCTGGAATAGTTGAAATTATTTTGACAGATTTTATTTTGAAGCCACCATCAAAAATCTGACCTTGGGCACCATTTCTGCTTCCATTAATGGGAATAATAGCATTTGCACGAGAATCTTGTTTGAATAAATTTTGATCTAAATACATCCAAACAAAATTCATTTTATCAGGACTATTGTTGGTATACGTTATGATACCCGTACCGGATATTTCATTTTTGGCTTCATTTAATTTAGCCGACAGTTGGTAATCAGCTCTATTTTGCCAATATTCAACTCCTGGCTGTCCGCTTGCAGAACGAGTGTTCGTTCCGTCTTTTGTGTAAAAAAAGGAAGCGAAAGCATCGTGATAATCGTATTTTGAAATTTGTTTTTTTGTTTTTGTAGCAGTAGAATCATTTTGCGCCCATAATGTTGAAATCCCTAATAATATAAAGAACTGCACGGTAATCTTGAACCAATTATTTTTCATATTTAAATAAATTTTATAAAGCAAATTAACAAAAAATAATGTCGAAACCTAAATTAAGACAAAAATTTTTCAATGGTATAAATTTGGCCTCTATTTTTGCTTCAAAATAAAATCTATGGAATACATTTACATCATAAAGATTATTAAAACATAATTGGCAACTCTTTTGACTACAACAATTTCAAATTCGAATCTAACAGCTATAATAAACCACCTTGGTGCTGAACTAATTTCCTTAAGAACTAAGGAAAACAAAGAATACATATGGGAAGGAAACCCGGAATTTTGGGGGAAACACTCCCCTATTTTATTTCCAATTGTTGGAACGCTGAAAAACAATTCCTATCTATTCAACGGAGTTGAATATCATTTGTCTCGACATGGTTTTGCTAGGGATATGAAATTTGAATTAATAGAAATTAAGGATAGTAGCGCTACTTTTTCGATACAAAATTCGAAAGAAACACTAAAAATCTATCCTTTTGAATTTGAATTACATATAATCTACACCATAGAAGGAAATAGCTTAGATGTCCAATATAAGATTTTAAATAAAAGCAAAACACAGATGCCATTTTCTATTGGTGCACATCCAGCCTTTGCATTATCGGGAGGTTTTGAAAGTTATTCTATTGCATTCGAACAGGAAGAAACTTTAGAATATTATCTTTTGGAAAATGATTTGGTTTCCAATACAACGAAAAAACTGGAAGCCGATTCAAAACGAATCCCTTTGAATTATGAATTGTTTGACAATGACGCACTAATTTTTAAGTCCATAAAATCTAATTCTT
Organism: Flavobacteriaceae bacterium; assembly: GCA_947461915.1. Taxonomy (GTDB): domain Bacteria; phylum Bacteroidota; class Bacteroidia; order Flavobacteriales; family Flavobacteriaceae; genus Flavobacterium. Next base: position 4,703 of record CANHNG010000091.1, on the reverse strand, counting down.
TGACACTATTGGAGAATTCAAAACCAATGATTAAGGTATATTTTGAAGATTTTCCTAACTTGGGGATTTGGACTAAAAAAAATGCACCTTTCTTGTGCATTGAACCTTGGTTTGGATATTCGGATACGGAGGAAAGTTCGGGAACTATTTTCGAGAAAGAAGGTATTCAAATTTTGGAAGTGAATGAAACTTTTAATTCAAAATTTAGTATCGAAATCCTATAAGATTATAGATTATAATGGAAGTTTTGGGAGCGATTTAATATACAATTCTTCTACTTTTTTTCTTGCCCAATTAGCTTTTCTGAGGAAAGTTAAACTGGATTTGATGGTGGGATTATCCTTAAAACATTTAATATTTATTAATTCACCTAAAGTATCGAAACCATAATAATCGACAAGCTTTTCTAAGATTTTTTGAAGTGTAATTCCGTGAAGAGGGTCTTTTGATATTGGCTTTTCCATCTTACAAATTTACAGCAATTATAAATAACTATTGACATTTCGTTGATTTGTGACTACATTTGTAATCCTATGCTAAAAATAATAAACATACTTAACAAAAGAGCCCGTTTTGATTATGAAATAATTGAAACTTTTACGGCGGGTATTGTTTTGGCGGGAACCGAAATAAAATCTATCCGACTTGGAAAAGCTAATATTACCGAGAGTTTCTGCGAGTTTAGCAACAATGAACTTTTCGCTATTAATACCTATATTGAGGAATATGCTTTTGGCAACCAATTCAATCATAAAGCAAGAAGCGAACGTAAACTTTTGTTGAATAAAAGAGAATTAAAAGGTTTATCCAGAAGTGTTCAAGCCAAAGGCTTGACTATTGTTCCTCTAAAATTGTTTACCAATGAAAAAGGAATGGCAAAACTAGAAATTGGACTTTGCAAAGGAAAAAAAACCTACGACAAACGTGAATCATTGAAAGAACAGGATACCAAACGTGATTTAGACAGAATAAAAAAATCATTTTAAATTTGAAATAATGAATTAGCCCGAGGCAAAGCCTCGAGGTATTAAGTTACTCGAAAGATAACATCAATTGTTTTTTGATAAACGATTTATAAACTGTTTTTTTGATCGTCTTGAAATTATTGTTCAATAAAAAATCCCGCTATTGCGAGATTTTACTTTTAAATTTTATTTTCTAACAACGGTACGAATTTAAAATCACCAAACTCGTGTTTTTCAAACTGGGTTTCGTTCTTTCTTATTAGTAAGGTCATAATTTGGTTTTCCTCGCCAAGCGGAATAACAAGCCTTCCTCCTATTTTCAGTTGCGCCATTAAGGCTTTAGGAATTATTGGCGCACCAGCAGTAACAATAATACTGTCAAAAGGAGCGTGGTAGGGCAATCCTTTATATCCGTCGCCAAAAGAAAGATGTTTGGGTCTTATCCCTAACTTTGGCAATAAAACAGATGTTTGTTTGAATAACTCGTTTTGTCTTTCAATACTATACACCTTTGCCCCAATCAAACACAAAACGGCAGTTTGATAACCGGAACCAGTTCCAATTTCAAGAATTTTATCCTCTTTTTTTACTTCTAATAATTGGCTTTGAAAAGCCACAGTATAGGGTTGCGATATGGTTTGACCGGCACCGATAGGAAAAGCTTTGTCCTGATAGGCATAATCTTCAAAACTGGAATTCAAAAAAAGATGTCTCGGGAGTTTTTTAATGGCTTCCAAAACATCTTTATCGGCAATTCCTTTTTCCTTTAAAAGGCTTACTAATTGATTGCGAAGTCCTTGATGTTTGGCGGTATCTTTCAAAATTTGGGTTAATTTATTTTGGTAAAAATAAACTTTAAAACTACAATAATCAAACAACAAATACCAAAACTTTAAACTTCAAACTTTAAACAATAAACAAATAAATTATACATTTGTTAAAAATACATTTTATGTTAAAAGTAGGCGTTTTAGGTGCAGGCCATCTCGGTAAAATACATTTGCGATTATTACAACAATCTGATAAATATGAATTAGTTGGTTTCTATGATGAAAATCAAGAAAATGGAGAGAAAGTTGCCAAAGAATTTGGCTACAAACAATTTCATACTATTGCCACTCTTATTCACGCCGTTGATGTTATTGATATTGTAACACCTACACTTTCACATTACAAATGTGCTAAAGTTTCTATCAAATCCGGCAAACACGTCTTTATAGAAAAACCCATTTCAAATACCATTGCCGAAGCCGAAGAAATTATTGCATTGGCCGCAGCATACATTGTCAAAGGTCAAGTAGGTCATGTCGAAAGGTTTAATCCTGCGTTTAAGGCAACTAAGGATATGATTGAAAATCCAATGTTTATTGAAACCCATCGTTTGGCCGAATTCAACCCTCGTGGAACTGATGTTCCCGTGGTTCTCGACTTGATGATTCACGATATTGACGCTATTTTAAGCGTGGTGAATTCGAAGGTAAAAAACGTTCACGCCAGTGGAGTTTCGGTAATTAGTGAAACACCCGATATTGCCAATGCCCGAATTGAATTCGAAAATGGCTGTGTGGCCAATTTAACTGCAAGCAGAATTTCCCTAAAAAATATGCGGAAATCCCGTTTTTTCCAAAAAGATGCTTATATCTCAGTGGACTTTTTGGAAAAAAAATGCGAGGTTGTAAAAATGAAAGATGCTCCAGAAATTCCAGGCGATTTTGATATTATTCTACAAAATGCTGAAGGCATAAAAAAGCAAATCTATTTTTCGAATCCAGACGTAGAGCAAAACAACGCCATATTGGACGAATTAGAATCCTTTGCCGATGCTATCAACAACAATACAACTCCTATCGTAACATTGGAACAAGCGACAGAAGCCTTACGTGTGGCCTACCAAATTATCGATTGTTTTAAGAAATAAATAAATGAAAATAATAGCCGTAATCGGATCAGGAACAATGGGTAACGGGATTGCGCATACTTTTGCACAAAGTGGTTTTACCGTTAAACTGATTGATGTATCGGAGAAAGCTTTGGATAAAGGAATGGCAACTATTTTTGCCAATTTAGATCGAATGGTTGCCAAAGGAACCATCACCGAGGAAGATAAGTTCAAAACCATCAACAATATTATCACATACACCGACATTAAAGACGGAGTTGTGGGAGTAGATTTAGTTGTTGAAGCTGCCACTGAAAACGTAGAATTAAAGCTTGGTATTTTCAAACAATTGAACGAGGTTTGTTCACATAATACGATTTTAGCAACCAATACTTCTTCAATTTCCATCACGCAAATCGGAGCAGTTGTGACACATCCGGAACGCGTTATCGGAATGCACTTTATGAATCCAGTGCCAATTATGTCATTAGTAGAAATCATTCGAGGTTACAATACGAGTGACGAAGTGACAAAAATCGTTATGACTTTATCCGAAAAATTGGGTAAAACTCCAGTTGAAGTTAACGATTATCCAGGTTTTGTTGCCAATAGAATTTTGATGCCAATGATAAACGAAGCCATCGAAACATTGTACAACAAAGTAGCTGGTGTTTATGAAATTGACACCGTGATGAAGCTTGGAATGGGACATCAAATGGGACCATTACAATTAGCTGATTTTATTGGTCTTGACGTTTGTTTGGCAATTCTCAACGTGATGTACGATGGTTTCAAAAACCCAAAATATGCTCCTTGTCCATTATTAGTTAATATGGTTCGCGTTGGAAAATTGGGCGTGAAATCAGGTGAAGGTTTTTATGATTACAGCGAAAGTAAGAAAGCAGAGAAAATTTCGAAACACTTTATTTAATATGTCAATCGCCCAAAACCTCCTCAAAATAAAATCCTCTTTACCCGACAACGTAACTCTTGTTGCCGTTTCTAAAACCAAACCTATTTCGGATTTAATGCAAGCTTATGATGCTAGTCAACGGATTTTTGGTGAAAACAAAATCCAGGAAATGGCCGAGAAATGGGAAGCGATGCCAAAAGACATTCAATGGCATATGATTGGGCACGTACAAACGAACAAGGTGAAATTTATGGCACCATTCGTAAGTTTGATTCACGGTGTGGATAGTTTGAAATTATTGGAAGAAATCAACAAACAAGCACAAAAAAACAATAGAATCATAAATTGTTTATTACAAATACATATTGCGGAAGAAGAAACCAAATTTGGACTTGATGAAGAAGAACTGAATGAGATTTTAGTTTCAGAAGCATTCAAAGAAATGAAAAACATTCAAATCGTTGGATTAATGGGAATGGCTACTTTCACAGACAATAAAGAACAAATAAAAAAAGAATTCAAATATTTGAAATCTATTTTTGATTATTTAATTACAAAACCCAAAACCCAAAACCTAGAACCCAAAACCCTTTCAATAGGAATGTCCGGCGATTATCAACTCGCAATTGAATGCGGAAGCACAATGGTTCGAATAGGAAGTAGTATCTTTGGGGGAAGATAATATAAAGTTTGAATGTTGAATAACGAATTTTGAAGTTTCTCAACTTTAAGCCTTAAACTTTAAACAAAAAAATTGTACGCAATACTTGACATAGAAACCACTGGAGGACAATTCAACGAAGAAGGAATTACGGAAATTGCCATTTATAAATTTGATGGTCACGAAATCGTCGATCAATTTATCAGTTTAGTCAATCCAGAAATCCCGATTCAGCCTTTTGTAGTGAAACTCACGGGAATTAATAACGCTATGTTGCGCTCGGCT